>DATIUL010000267.1:0-5952 GCA_035466865.1 Anaerolineaceae bacterium
GGCATGGGAAAGAGCGAAAGTGACATAGAAAAGCTCTGCCATGGCGCGGACCTACGCAAAGGGCTTGCCATCCGCGGCAGTGAGGTCAAACAGGCCAAAAATGAAATTGAGACTTGGCTCAAAACTCAGGATTATTGAAGCTCAGACGGTGTTAACGGATCCGATTGTAGGACAATTTATATAAGGTAAAACACGGATAAGTTTGTTCCAGTTAGATTAGGAAATAAGTGGAGGCAGAAGAATGGAATTAGCAAAACGAAGGCTTGGCAAGAGCGACCTGGTAGTTTCAGCTATCGGTTTGGGGTGCATGCGCATGAGCTTTGGCGACAAGCCAGCCGATAAGCAGGAAATGATCACCTTTTTGCATACCGCAGTCGAACGCGGGATAACCTTTTTCGACACAGCCGAGATTTACGGGCCTTTTACAAATGAAGAGCTGGTGGGCGAAGCATTGGAGCCTTTCCGAGGGAAGGTGGTCATCGCCACCAAGTTTGGTTTCAAGCACGTTCCCGGCCAGGGGCCAATGCCAGGCAGCGGGCTTGACAGTCGGCCAGAGCAGATTAAACGGGTGGCCGAGGCTTCACTCAAGCGCTTACGTGTTGAGGTAATCGACCTGTTTTACCAGCACCGCCCCGACCCAAGTGTTCCGGTTGAGGATGTTGCTGGCGCGGTGAAGGACCTCATCCAGGCTGGCAAGGTCAGGCATTTTGGTCTGTCTGAATCCAATGCTGAAGCCATCCGGCGCGCGCACGCGGTTCAACCCGTGACAGCGCTACAAAGTGAATACTCAATCTGGTATCGCAATATCGAGGAATCCATCCTGCCAACCTGCGAAGAATTGGGCATTGGCCTGGTGCCTTTTAGCCCATTAGGGCGCGGCTTCCTGACCGGAAAAGTGGATGAAACCACGACCTTTGATAGCCGTGATATTCGCAGCCATAACCCCCGCTTTACCCCCGAAGCGATGCGTGCTAACCGTGTTGTTATTGACCTGCTTGAAAAGATCGCCAAGCAGAAGGATGGAACCCCGGCGCAAATTGCGCTGGCCTGGCTGTTCGCGCAAAAACAATGGATTGTTCCCATTCCTGGTTCGCGCAGGTTGGAGCGGTTGGACGAGAACCTTGGGTCACTAAAGATTGAAATGACCCCGGATGACCTCAAGCAAATTGATGAGGCCATGGCCCAGATCAAAGTGGTAGGGGAAAGGTACTAAGAAAAAGGTAATTGATACCAGTCACATTTGGGAAATTCGAGTGAATAACTAGTCAATCATTATGCCACCCGAAGGCAATCACTGATAAAAAAGCTGGAACTCATTGGGTTCCAGTTTTTTTGTGCCTATTTATTGGAGTCCACCCTCATTGGATTGCCGGGTGATTGTGCAAATGGCTGCCAGAATTGCGGCTCCACAACCCTTATTTGGGCTGGCAAGAGGGGCAGTAGTACACGCTGCCGCCAAGATAGGCTTCCTTTATAATGGGTCCGCCGCAGCGCGGGCATGGGGCTGTGGCGTTAGCGGCACACATCACTACTTGATATGCGCCAGGTCGGCCAAAGAGGTCTTTTTCGGTGCTCCTGCCTCCAAGTGCGGTCATGGTGGCCAGTGTCTGCTTTAGGATCGTGAAGAGAGAGTCGATCTGTTCTTCCGAAAGCCTACTTACTTTCTTGCGTGGGTTCAGGCCCGCCAGCCACAAGATATCCTGCAGGCAGCCATTACCCAGGCCTGGAATGCGTTGCTCAGTGGCTAAGGCGGCTTTTAGGCTCTGATTTTGAACTTTCTCATCCAGGATAAGTTGGGTAAAGTAAGAATCGTTGAACGCTTCAGAAAGTGGCGAAGGCTTAGCAAGGGCGGTCAGGTAGTAGCTGTTTTCAATTATTTCGCCTTGCTCCCAGCATTCCAGGCCGCCGTACATGGCCACGGATGCGCTCAGCGCGCTGCCATCCTCAAATTCCAGCAGCAACTGGTGTTTGGCAGGTACTGGGCCAGCTGCAGGGTGCCAGCGCAAATTAACGCCATCACTGATGAGCAGTGTGCCGCCACTTGTGTTGACCTGCACGAACATGCCGTGTGCTTCGGCAGAAAGGATGGATTTCGCTACCAGGCGGGCAGGATACTCTGCCGGGTCACCGTGATACCAGGCAAATTTGTGTGGGCTTTGCGCGGCCACTACAAACTTGATGGTCTTGCCAGTCAGGTTTTCATGGATTTGACGGGCTAATGTGTTCGACTCAAGCAACTCAATCATGGCAGACTCCTTATATAATCTTCGATCATTGAAAGTATACTCATCAAGGGGCACATTGGAGAAGCAATTCATAAACTCTTTTGAGGTTACACGTAAGAGACCACTAAGAGCCGACAAGATTAGACGGCCAGTATGATTAAGAGCGCATTTATCGTTATAATGGTTGCATAACGCAACCTAATAGGCGGAACCAATGGAACAAAAACAACGCAAACAAATTGATCAACTTCTTTTCCAGGTACTGCGCACCATTTTTCATTACGAACGCAGCATTGCCTTAAGTTATGGGCTGAATTTCCAACAGATCTATGTTCTTCAACACTTGCGCAGGCACCCGAACGCGCGCCTCACAGAAATTGCTGTAGAAATGGAATTACCCAAATTTACCGTGAGCCGTTTGACAAATGGTTTGCTTGACGAGGGCTACATTTCTAAAAAACAAGACCCACTGGACCGTAGGAATTACCATCTCAACCTGGAAGATAAGGGCGAACAAGTACTCCTGGCCATCGAGACCGCCAGTTTCACTCGTATCTCCACTAACATTCAGACTCTTTCCCCAGCACTCGTCAACGAACTTGTTGAAGTGGCAGAATGGCTACCAATCGTCTTAGGTGTGACTGATCAGGTAAAAAACCAATAATTAATCAGGCTTTGGAGGGCAGGATGGAACAAAGTGAAAATGGCGTCGTGGTTATTACCCATGCTCCTGCGATGGACTTTACCCACGACTATGTTTCCCTGCCGCGTGAATATGGAACCCCTGCCTATGACGAACGCGAAGATGTTAAAGCCATCAAAGCCACGGTCCGTGAAAACCTTGAAAAATTAGACGCGGAAATCCACTTTACCGCCAAAATTCGGGGACACAGAGTAATCATCAAGCCAAACCTGGTTACGGTTTTTCATGACCTGGGAATGACAAAGCGCGATTACCCTGAATCGACAGATCCACGGGTGATTGACGCGGTAATCGAATTTCTACTTCCTTTCACCAGCGTAATCACAATTGTGGAATCCTCCGGCCGGGGTATGCCAACCCAGGCTGCATTTCATGTGGCAGGCTTGGACCGGTTGGCGAAGTATCGCCAGGTTAGGTTGGTCGCTCTGGAAGAACAACCCATCGATCGCTATCTGTTGCCGAAGGCGCGGGTGATGCGCGAAATTGTTGTTCCCCGAATTTTCTCTGAAGTGGTCAGAGGCGAGGCCTTCTACATTTCCATTCCCAAGATGAAAACCAACCTGTATACCGGTGTGACACTGGGCTTTAAAAATGCCATGGGTACATTGGCTTACAACATGCGCCAACGTAATCACAACCATGCCATCGACCAAAAACTGGTGGATATGCTCCATCTCTACAAAGCAGACCTGGTAATTATTGATGGAATTGTGGGCGGGGAGGGGAATTGCCCCGCGCCGGTGGACCCCGTGCAAAGCCGGGTTATCGTCAGCGGCAATCAAAGCGTTGAGACGGACCGTGTGGCCACGCGCATGATGGGTTTTGACCCTGAAAGCATCCCCCTGATGCGCATTGCCGCGGCTGACGGATTCAACGACCCCAAGGTGCGGGTGATCGGGGAGGAAACAGTAACCCCTTACCGCCCGGCCGATCCCTCGCTGCTGGGAGACTGGATGAAGGAGCACTTTCCGAATGTGAGGGTTTTGATTGGGCACAGCAAGAACGGCGCTCCGCTGGCGGAGGATTACAAGGCTTTTACTGAGCAGGAACTTTCCGCGCTTGAGAATGCCTGCCGCGGTGGCTGCTTGGCAACCACACGCTATGCCTTTGATATGCTCTTGCATGAGGGTAAAAAACGCAACTTTGAGCTAACGCTTATCCTGGGGGCCGGTGTCAAGCAAAACGGCAGCGTGGTCTACTTTGACGGGAATGGTAAACCTTACACCCTGGCCGAGATTGCGGCACTCAACGGCAAAAAGGTAGCCATAGGCACCTGCACCCACAGCCTAAAGGGAATCGTAGACCGGCACGTGGAAGGCTGTATGCCGCTCCCCAACTCTCCTCACATGGTGATTCATCAAATGAGCGGGACCATGTGCTCTGTGATGACCCCGCGCAATCGCTACCTGCTCCCAGCCCTGGTGGCCACTCTGAAGGCTTGCGAACGGCGAAAGGCTTTGCTGCGTTCAGGGAAGCGCATTGATATTCCCTTGCACCACGAAGACAAGGTCTACCAAACCCGCGAGCTGACCGAAGCAGAAAAAGTGCTGCCTTATGTCTTTGAGCCATTCAAGCCGCTCACAGCCGAGGAAATTAAAAAATTGACCGCGGCGGAAAACAGAAGTATCTTGGCGACGTTCCTACCCTAAGGTTGGTAAAAGATGCAAAAGTCAAAGGTTTTTTGGTTCATCTTGATGGTTTCAGCCGTTGTGCTTTATCTGTTTGGCTTGGGGCTTTGCTTCTTTTCTTCCACGCCCTTGATTGGCGTGGGTCTGTTTTTCGGCATTCTTTTCTTGCATCTTGCAGAGCTCAAAACCGCGCTGCAGATTGGCCGAATTAAGCAGCTCTCAGATAGCCATATTTGGCTCATGGACCTGGTTTTTGGGTTCACCTGGTGGCTGCCTCTAAAAATGGGCATCTTCAAATCCTGATTTATCAGATTAACAAATAAAGGTCCGCAGCAGAGTTGGCCGCGGACCTTTTTGTTTAATAAGAAATCAATTACTGATCGTACTCACCATATTCGCAACCGCCCAACTCGCCATCGTAATCGCCAACCTTCTGGTATTCGCCGTTGACCTTGCGGTAGAGAGTGACGTAACCGTGCGCGTAGCCACCGTTCCAAAGTTGCTTGTGGCGCTTCACCCCATCCGGATTCTCATAATTGACATTCAGCATGGTTTCTCGCGGGCAGGAGAAGTGAATATCTATCTTGCCTTTATTGTTCCAGGCTGTGATGTTCCATTCAACTTTCTCGTCCGTAACCGGGCAATCAAAGACCTGGTGGGGGGCAGTCCAGACCTTGGAGAAGTTGAACTCAAACAGCTCTCCCTCAAGGTAGAACGCAATCAACAAACGCCTTGGCAGTGAAACACCAAAGACAACTGGCTGAGCACCACCTGTATCCAGGCTGGTTCGGGGCATGGCTTTGCCGGTAGCCCGATCGACGAAATTATTGCAGTTCAACCACACCCAGGGGCTGGTATAGTCGGCTCCCCAATTTTTATCCTGATAGCCGGCACAAGTCTCCGGTTCGACGTTGAACACCTCGCCATTGAAAGTAATTTTGCCTTCATAGCGGGTGCGCATGCCGGCCGCGTGCCAGTACATCTGGAAGGCGTTGAGGTTGCGGAAGAATGGTGATGTGCCAAAGCCGACGCTATATGGCAGTATTTTTTCGGCTTTGAGATCCCAGCTCATTTCGCCTGCGTCGGACATATACTCAGGATGTGCTTTAGCTTCCTCAGCACTCAATTTCACGGATCCTACAAGGTGGGTTTCGGTGGCAGTATGCTCGCCAATGCGCACGTCCATTTTGTTTGGGTCGGCAGAGAACTGCGAAATGGGATAGAGGTTGTGCAGCTGGGTAGCTACGCCCTTTCCCCAACAACCCGCTTTAAGCATGGCATAAGAGGGCCTAACACCTCTGGCACGATTTTCAGGTAACTGACCTGGAATAACCGTTGCGCCCCCCAAGGCAGGGTTGATGACATAGTACTCGATAAAGAAGGGACGCTTCTCACC
>DATIUL010000268.1:0-4219 GCA_035466865.1 Anaerolineaceae bacterium
CTTCCTGATCAAACATGCTGCTGTATGGCATGCTGGAACGATAAAGCTTTCCCGGGGTTCCGTATGGGATGAGCGTAGGGCCGGGCGGGAAACGATGGTCCTTGTCCGGGGGGATTTGCCATTGGCCTTGAGCATCTTTTAAGAAGGTAAAGGTGTCCACAACAGCCGTCACCGGCAGTGGACCATAGATGTGGGGGAAGGGCTCTTGGCCGCCTTCAAGATTTTCATAAACCAATGGCAAGTTGGTGCCCTTGGTCTCAATTTCCAGAACGATGAGATCTTCCTGGCCAGGGTAGTAACGGTTGGCGGTACGTTGCAGCTGGTACCATTCTGAGGCGTGGATGAAGCCGTCTCTTTTAAATTCAGCTGGCAAGTATTGACCGCTTTGCAATGCTTTGTCCCAAAGGCCTGTTGTTGTGATGTGATAGATCATCATTTTCTCCTGAAAATTTCTTAATCAGCTTGAATTATAGTGCAGACCAATTTGTGTACAGGAAGCGACTCAAATTTGGAGATACCGTATATAATATCGGTCGTTAATTCAGAGGTAATGTTATACTAAAACCCGAGTTAGCCAATAAGGCTTGCCCGAGGTGAAGTATGAAAGTAAGAGTTGACCAGGACCTATGTATCGGTTGCGGCATCTGCGAAGGCGCTGTGCCAGAAGTGTTTAGCCTGGAAAATGGGACTACTGCTGAAGTAATCGTTGAGGAGGTGCCCAAGAAGCTCAAGGATGAAGTGAGGCAGACAAGTAAAGATTGCCCCGTAGAGGCGATTCTGGTTGAGGATGACGAGATGGCTGAAAAGCCAGCGAAATCCAAAAAAGACAACCTTCAGAAGGTGGAAGCCCTCAAGGAAACAAAAACTGAAAAAGCAGCCGACGAGAAGCCTGCTGATAAAAACAAAAAAGAAAAAGGAAATGAAATGAAAGTTACTGTTGATAAAGATCTGTGCATTGGTTGTGGTGTCTGCGAAGGCATTTGCCCTGAGGTTTTCAGCCTCGCGAACGAACCCTACGCCGAAGTTCTCTTGGATCCGATTCCTGCTGAATTCCAGGAACTGTGCCGTCAGGCTGCTGGTGATTGCCCCGTAGAAGCCATCAAAGTTGAAGATTAGTATTTTAGCTTGAACATCAAGACACGTCGTTTTTACGGCGTGTTTTTTTGTGAGTTAATCTGGAATTTATCTTTCAAAAACAACGATTAAGCGTTAGAGGACGAGTGGAACAACCAACCGAGACTACGGTAGAAAAGAGCACGGCGGAGGCTCGCTTTGAAATGCTCAAGAAGGTCTTCAGTCTTGCTTTTATTGTGCTAATCCTGGGAGTCTCAATATACCTTGCCACCCGCTTCAGCCTGGAGGAAATCAAGCAGTTCATGCAGGCGAACCCTCAGTGGATTTTTCTCATCTCGATGGGGGTTTATGTTGTTTGGAGCATGACCCTGATTCCATCTTTTCCGCTGACAGCCTTTTTGGCGCTTACTATTGGACCTCTGCAGGCAACCGCGATTGGTACGTTGGGGATGACCCTGGCTGGCATGTTGGAGTACCTGATGGGCGGGCAGGTGAATCAGGTTGTTGATGTTGAAAAACAATGGCGGAAACTGCCGCAGAAACTGCAAGCGTTGCCAATCGACTCCCCCTGGTTCCTGATCCTTGGCCGTATGGTACCGGCAGGGCCAAAAGTCGTCAGCACGCTTGCTGGAGCACGGAAAATCAATTTGTGGCGCTACTTTTGGACGACTGTTTTGGTGAGTCTGCTTGGGGCAGTGCTTCCGGCTTACGCAGCGGTGGGCGTGTTCAAAATCTAATCATAAATGGGACTGTTTTGATATAAATGCGCCAATTTTGAGGCTCCCATGTTACAATGCAAGCCGTTTTAGGGATAATGATTTTTTTATTTTGGCTTAAGCAGGCTCTTGCCTGATTAAGACCACCTCACTTTAGCCTTTGGTTAAAATGGTGGAGCGGAATTGACAATTCGGCCTGGACAACCGAATAAACAGGGGGAGCTTACTTGGAAATTCCGCGAAGGACCGGAGCAATCCGGTCCTCTTTTTATTAATAATCATGGTACTGTGGCGTTACCAGGCCAGATTTAACTGCCAGGGCAATCAGTTCAAAGGTGGTGAGGGCTCTGAATTTTTGGCGTAACCTGGCCAAATGTGCTGAGACTGTGCGCACCTGAATATGCATGGACCAGGCAATCTGGGCAATACTATATCCAGCAACAAGCAGTTGAAGCGCTTGCAGTTCCCTGGCATTTAGTCTGGGTACATCCAGTACTTCTCCAGGAATTGGATTGAAGATGAGCACCCTTTGGTCCACCTGGATTGCTTTCCATGCCTGGTCGTCTGCTAAAGAGTAGGGAAGATGCTTCTCCCATAAGCCCTGATTGATCTCCCGGGCAACGTCAAATGCGTGTTCCTTGCTTTCGCGTTGGGAAAATGAACCGTCGGGGTGGAAGATAAAGAGTGTGCTCATCAAGTGTCCAGGCAAATAAATAGAATATAAGTTCTATTATCTATTAGAAAATGGGTGAAGTCAAGGTGAGTAATTTTCTTGTGCAAAGAAGGAAGGCCAATTAGGCTGGATTTTTTAGGTCGATTAAGGGGAGAGTAATTTATAAAGGCGTCAAAGTTTTAGAGATTGACGGGTCCGTCTGAAGCGGCTGAGGCTTCTGGCACAAGCCGGTCAGCCTGTCTTTTCCAGGATTTACCAATAAAGATAAAACCAACCACGGCCATGAGGGCAACGATTGAGGCTCCGAAGAAGGGCGCCTGGGGGCTGAACTTATCAGCCAGGTAACCGCCGCCCAGAGGTCCTGTGGCGAGAGCAATGTACCAGGTGAGGTTAAAAACACTGAGATATTGGCCGCGCTTTGTGGCTGGGGCAATGTTGGAGACGTAAGTTGTTGCCGTAGGGGCGTTGATCATCTCTCCAATTGTCATTATGACCATGGCCAGGATAAAACCATAAATGCTGTGTACCAGACCAAAGACGGCCAAGGCCAGTGCGTAAATGGCTGCCCCAACTGGCAGCACCTTGATTTCGGCGTGGCGCCGGGTATACCCGGTGACCAGAAGTTGCAAAAAGACAATCATCAACCCATTGGTCATGGCTATCCATCCGTACGCGGACTGCGGGAAGCCTAGTGTGATGGTCATATAAGTGGCAAGCAACACCCAAACCACGCGGGCGGCAATCTCCTGGAAGGTATAGGCAACGAGCACTTGCGAAAAGCGCTTATCCCTGAATGAGTCCCTGTAATCCTTAACTTGCGCTTTGAATGAGACGCTGGCAGAACGATTACTGGCAGGTAGAGACTCAGGGATTAAAAATATGACGATAAAGCAGAAGATTCCCAATGCAACAGAGGCGGCAATCATGCCGTAGTTATAAGAGACTGCCAACAGGCGGCCGCCGATGGCAGGGCCAAGGGCAAAACCAAGGTTTCCGGCCGTGCGGTAATAGGCAAAAGCTTGCGGACGTTCTTCAGCAGTGAACCAATCCGTAATCATGGCCGAGGACCCGATACGGTAAAGAGGTCCAAATACACCTGTCAGGGCCATGATGAGGGCAAAGCGCAGGTAAGTGTGCGCACCGATGTAACCGATGTAAGCTAACGACGTCCCCAGCAAACCGATGACTAAAATCCATTTGCGGCCGCGTAAATCCAACTGCGGCCCGGCAATCACGGAACCCAGAAAAGCGGCAATCGAGTTGATGGTCATCAAGGATGTGACGATGACCATGGGCAGATTGAGTTGTGTTTTGGCATAGGTCATCAGGAATGGCCAGACCATGCTGGTGCCCATGGATGAAATCACCAGTCCGGCCAGGAGCAGCCAGAAATGCATGGATTTGCCCCGTGGCGGGCTTGAAGTTTTGTTGATTGTCATGGAAATTACCTGAAGGATAATTGTAAATGCAAGTCAGGCAAAATCAGGAAAAATGCCTTGCTGAATGGACGGAATATTTGTAACTATGGCGTGCTGAGGGGGAAAGGCGCCTCACAGTTGAAACCCAACGGTGCTTCAGGCGTTTCAAATTTGAAAATTTCAAAGTACAGGGTGAGGGGTTCTGCAAGACCCTCGTAACTGATCGTATAAACGTCCACGATTTCCCGTGCAGTGTTGTACTCAGGGTTCTGTCGCGTGAAGGTGACCTCTTCGAAATTTGGGCCACGCAGGGTGTAGAGATAGAGCTCTTCGCGCTC
>DATIUL010000269.1:0-2102 GCA_035466865.1 Anaerolineaceae bacterium
TTCGCCCACTTTGGCGCGTGCGCCTTTACCGGCAATTGCCCTGAAGCTCTCCATGGGCAAGATCTGAAGATTGCGGCGGTTGGCCTCGGCTACTATCGCCTGCGCCAGGGGGTGTTCACTGCCGCTTTCAACACTGGCTACTAACTGCAGAAGGTTTTCTTCTGAGTAGGCGGGGTCCAGGCTCACCATATCGGTTAGTGCTGGTTCTCCCTTGGTCAGGGTGCCAGTTTTGTCCAGCAGGACGGTATCCAGCGACCCAGCTTCTTCGAGGCTTTCGCTGTCTTTGACTAAAATTCCCAGCTCGGCTCCCCGGCCGGTTCCAACCATCACCGCAGTCGGCGTTGCCAGCCCCATGGCGCAGGGGCAGGCAATCACGAGCACGGCCACCATATTGATGATTGCTCGCGCCAGGGGGGTCAGTTCAGAATTGGCAGCCATGGGCACCAGGAAGAACCAGATCAAAAACGTGATCACGGCAATAACGATGACGATGGGCACAAATACGGCCGATATTTTATCGGCCAGGTTTTGTATGGGAGCTTTGCTCGCCTGGGCATTTTCCACCAGTTGAATGATTTGTGCTAACACGGTGTCTTTGCCAATCTTATTGGCGGTGATAATCAGGCGGCCATCCTTATTGAGGGTGGCGCCGTAAACGGCTGTGCCAAATTCCTTATGCACGGGCAGGGATTCACCGGTTAGCATGGATTCATCCACGCTTGACTCGCCTTGCGCTACAATGCCGTCCACCGGGATTTTCTCTCCTGGCCGCACCACCAGCACGTCGCCAACCACCACATCGTCGATGCTAATTTCAGTTTCAATACCATCGCGGATGATGGTTGCTTTTTTAGGGCGCAGAAACAGCAGTTTGCGGATGGCTTCACTGGCGCCACCCTTGGCTTTGGCTTCCAGGTACTTTCCCAGCCTTACCAGGGTGATAATCGTTGCTGAGGTTTCGAAGTAGGTGTGCCCTGGGAATACTTTAAGTAGCACCAGGATGGAGTAAAAATAGGCCACCGAGGTGCCCAAAGCCACCAACAAATCCATGTTGGCAGAGCCGTTCTTAACTGATTTCCAGGCATTAATGTAGAAAGAGCGCCCGACGATGAATTGCACTGGTGTTGCCAGGGCAAAAAGTAGCCAGGGCAGCCATGGTGCATGGGCCAAGATCATTGGCAAGAGGCCAAAATCATGCGCCATCGAAATTAAGAAGAGCGGAATAGTAAACAACAGTCCCAAATTGAGCAGTTTACGTTGGTGGGCAATTTCATTAGCCCGCGCGGCCGCTTCAGGGTCTTCAACGTTTTCACCGCTCAGCTCCAACAGTTTGTAACCGCTTTTGCGGACAGACAGGCGCAGCTCGTTCTGGCTGACGATGGTTGGGACGTAGCGCACGGTCACTTTGCCGTTGGTCGGATTAACCTGCGCGTAGATAACACCTTCGATCAAGTTGAGCGCTTTTTCAAGCGCCAGGGCATCGCTGGGGTCTATCAAGCCTTCCAGCTGCAAGGATGCATCGCCGACCGCCACGTCGTAACCAGCGTCCTGGATGTGTTTCACCAGGTCGGCAACAGTGGCTTTTTCGGGGTCAAAACGAACGGTTGCCCGCTCTGACGAGAGGTTTACCTGTGCTTCCTGCACGCCCTGGGTTTTGGCAAGGCTTTTTTCAACTGTGGCAACACAGTTGGCACAGGTCATTCCCAAAATTGGGATCGTGACCTGATGTTGATTTTCCATATTTGTTTAGGCTTCCAGTTGGGCGGGATAGCCGATTTCGGCTAAGGTCGCGCGGATTTTCTCATCTGTGGCTGGGGCAGTGAATTCAACTTCAACTGCTTTATTAGGCAGATCGCCTTCAACAGCATTTACACCTTCCAGGTCCATAAGGGCCTCTTTGATGTGCATAATGCAGTGTTTGCAGCTAATAGCAGAGATTTTATAATTTTGGTTCTTCATAGGGTTACCTTTCGATTATGATTAATGGTTACATCAATTAATACCATTTTAGTATGAATTTGTTAAACAATTATATGAAGCGATTAGATTTTATCAAAGGCGTCGTCCTGGATATGGATGGCACATTCTACATCGGCAACCAG
>DATIUL010000270.1:0-10592 GCA_035466865.1 Anaerolineaceae bacterium
AACAACCTAACAGATGCTGGTGCAAGTTTTGAATACGAAGACCTGGCGAACGAAGAGCCAAACGCGGCTTTGTTTGCAAAGGACGACCTGACCATCAATGGCACTGGCAGCCTAACCGTCAACGCTGGGTTCAATAATGGAATAGGCAGTAAGGACGATTTGCTGATAGTCAGCGGCAGTATCACGGTAAATGCTGTAAACCACGCTTTACGCGGAAACGACTCTGTGACGGTTTTGGACGGAAGCCTGGACCTAATTGCCGGCAATGACGGCATCCAAACTAATAACACCGAAGACCCCCTTTTGGGTTGGGTGTCAGTGTCTGGTGGTTCCATATCCATCCAGAGCGGGCATGACGGCATCCAGGCGGACACAACGCTCACAATTGCGGGTGGAGACCTGACAATTAACGGTGCAGCAGTCAGCTCACAGGCAAGTACCTCAGACAGTTTCAAGGGAATCAAGGCTGGCGGTGAAATCTCAATCACGTCGGGCAAATTGAACATCACCAGCGCGGATGACAGCGTCCATGCCAATGGCAATATCACTATCAGCGGTGGTGAAATATCGCTTGCCACTCAAGATGACGGTGTGCATTCAGATGCCAGTTTGATAGTTTCGGATGGCACAATCACGGTTACAGGGTCCTACGAGGGCTTGGAAGCCATGAACCTTGCCATCAGCGGTGGAACAATCAATATTGTTTCTTCAGATGATGCTTTAAACGCGGCGGGCGGGGTGGATCAAAGCGGCACTGGCGGGCAGTTCCCACAAGACCGTTTTGCCGCAAGCGGTAAGTACAGCATCGACATCAGCGGCGGAAACATCAGCTTTTACGCAGGCGGCGATGGCATTGACTCCAATGGCACCATCACGATTAGTGGCGGAATGTTGCTGGCGCAAATCAGGTCTTCAGCAGATAACGGGGCTATTGACGGGGATGGTATTGTCACCTTCAGCGGAGGCACTCTGGCTTTCGGAGGCACTGGCACAGGCGCGGTGCCGGGGGACCTTTCCAGCCAGAGTTATGTTTTTATCAGCTCTGGCGTTACGGCTGGCAGTGAATTGAGCATTCAGAAAGAAGGCCAATTACTGATGAGCGTCACAGTAACAACTGATAGCCAATACATGGCATTCTCCGCGCCAGGGATAGAAGTGGGGGAAAGTTATGAAGTCTATAATGGCAGCTCCCTGCTTGCCGAAGTAACGGCAGGCGAAGGCGTAAGCGGCATGCCCGGCGGAGGAAAGCCAGGCAGCGGAATGGGAGGCCCAGGGCGAAGATAAACTTGAAAATTTAGGTGCGTTTGATTTGAAAAACGGGGTCCGTTGTGAGAGCGGATCCCGTTGTGTATTCGATGGCTGTTTACTTGCAGGTTGACAGCGGGCTTGATTCGGCTAAAATAAATCCACTGCGGGCGTCGCCAAGTGGTAAGGCATCAGCCTTCCAAGCTGATATTCGCCGGTTCGAATCCGGTCACCCGCTCAGATAATTCAAGAAAAAGAGCTCCCGAAGGAGCTCTTTTTTGATCAGCAATCCAGATACATTTCCACTTCGTAAGGATGTGGCCGAGTGGCCAGAGAACGGGACTCTTTTCGTTTAAAGTCGCAGAAGCCTTTAATAAAAGCCTCACTGAAGACGCCACTTTCGGTCAGGAAGGCGTGGTCTTCCATCAGAGCATCGCAGGCAGCTTCAAGGCTGGAGGGAATCTTCTTAATCTTCTTCCACTCCTCCTCGGTCCAATGCTTCATCTCGGATTCAAAGGGTCCAAAATTGAGTTTGCAGGCATCCATTTTCTTCTGGATGCCATCCAAACCCGCCAACAGCATGGCTGGAATGGCCAAATAAGGGTTGCAGGTGCCATCCGGTGTGCGGTATTCGATGCGCACTTCGTTTGGATCGGTCACATACTTGGGTTGGCGGACGGCCGCTGTGCGATCGCCACGGCCAAAGAAGCAGCTGGTTGGGGCTTCAAAGCCGGGTGCCAGGCGTTTGAAGGAGTTTGTGGAGGGGTTGGTGAGCGCGGTAAGAGCTGGGGCGTGGTAGAGAATACCGCTGATGTACTGCATGGCCAACTCGCTGAGCAGGGTTGGGCTCTTGGAATCGTAGAACAAGTTTTTGCCAGCCTTGCGCAGGAACTGGTGGAAGTGCATGCCGCTTCCCATCTCGCCGCCCAGAGGTTTGGGCATGAAGGTGATGGTCTGTCCCATTTCATAAGCGATATTCTTGAGCAGGTATTTGGCTACCAGGGTGCCATCGGTGGATCTGTAAATATCCTGCATGGGCGGTTCAATTTCGTGCTGGCCGCTGCCGCCTTCGTGATGGTGATATTTCACGCCATAGCCCATCTCTTCCAACATCAGGCAGACTTGATTGCGCAAAGACTGCGCCCGGTCGGATGGGTTGATGCGGTGGTAACCCTTGTGCGAACCGATATGG
Source organism: Anaerolineaceae bacterium (assembly GCA_035466865.1). Lineage (GTDB taxonomy): Bacteria > Chloroflexota > Anaerolineae > Anaerolineales > Anaerolineaceae > Mesolinea. The sequence goes on from DATIUL010000270.1 coordinate 2,438, forward strand.
TAACCGCTCATGGATTCATCCGGCTCCCAGTTGCTCTCGTAACTGTTGAAGTAAAAGCTGGAACTGTGCATGCGATTATCAAAGCTGGCTTCGTCGAAAATGAAGAATTCGTACTCGGGGCCCCACATGGACTGGTCGGCAATGCCGGTCTCAATCAGATGTTTTTCTGCCTTGCGGACGAACTCGCGCGGGTCGGCCTCAAAAGGTGCTTTAGTATCCGCTTCGTGAATATTGGCAATAAAGGAATATGTCGGTTCTTCACTGAAAGGATCCAAGAATCCGGTTTCCAGGTCCGGGATAAGGATTAAGTCGCTGGAGGTTACTTCTTTGAGCCCAATAGAAGACCCATCAAAGCCGATGCCATGTTGCATCATCTCCTCAGTGAAAAACTGGGCGGAGATTGTGACATGCCGCCAATGCCCCCAAAGATCGCACCACTTAAAGTCGATCAGACGAATATCATTTTCTTCCAAATAATCTTTAATTGACGTGAAATCCTGGGTCATGGCTGCTCTCCTTAGGTGGAATTATACAAGAGCAGGTTTGGAATCAGCCTTTAATCAACAAAAGTGCTGATTTGCTCTGGAACCCTCCTGGGAAAACGGGCATGCTATAATTGCAGCCAAGTTAGGGACTCAAAACAAATGAATTTTCTGATTACTGGTGGTGCAGGTTTCTTGGGGACGGGGCTTGCGAACCGCCTTGTTAGGCAAGGCCACAGGGTGCGCGTGCTGGACGATTGCAGCGCAGGCGACCCCTTGCAACTGAGCAAGGAAGTCGAATTTACCAAGGGCGATATCAACGAAAAGCCCCTGCTCTGGACTTTGCTGCAGAATGTGGATTGCGTTTTTCACCTGGCAGCCAAAGTGTCTGTACCGGAATCCCAACTTTTCCCTTCGGAATACAACCGCGTAAATGTTAGTGGAACGGTGACCTTGATGGAGGCCATCCGCGATACAGGCGTCAAGCGCATCGTCATGGCTTCGTCTGGTGCTGTTTACGGGCATCAGGAAAGAACGCCTTACCGGGAAGACCTGGAAGTGCACCCACAATCGCCCTACGCAGTTTCCAAGCTGAGCGCCGAGTATTACGTGCGGCAGATCAGCCAGACGGTGGGCACGGAAGCGGTTATCCTGCGCATCTTCAACGCCTACGGACCCGGCCAGCGAGTACCGCCATCGCATCCGCCCATTATCGCCAACTACCTCTATCACGCCATCACCAATGGATCGATTGTCATCCATGGGGACGGCACGCAGACCCGCGATTATGTATATGTGGATGATGTGGTCAACGCCATGAGCGCGGCCGCTTCTGCGAGTAAGGTGGACCAGGAGATTATCAACATTGGCAGCGGCGTGGAAACCAGTGTGCTGGACTTGGTTCGCCTGGTGCGGGATGTGACCCAACGCAAACCCGAGGAAATCTTTAACCAACTCAAAAGTGGCGGTATTGACCGCATGTGCGCCGACATCAGCAAAGCCTACGAATTATTGAATTATCTGCCGATGACCAATTTGGAGCTTGGCTTAAGGCTGACCATTGAACGAGACCCCATCTTTTCCGGTGCCCATTAATCTGGGCAAATTGCAGCCAAGAGAATTCTACGAGCGCCCAGCCTACGAGGTTGCGCCAGACATGCTTGGTTGTGTCTTGGTGCAGGAAGTAGATGGACAGGTTCTGAGGGCGGTTATCTGCGAGACCGAAGCCTACGAGGGGCAGGACGATCAGGCTTGCCACGCCAGAAGAGGGCAAACCCCACGCTGCCAGGTAATGTTTGAAGACGCCGGGCATGCGTATATCTACTTCACCTATGGTATGCACTGGATGTTGAATGTGGTTTGTGAACCCAAAGGTTTCCCTGCTGCTGTGCTTATCCGGGCAATTTTCCCCATTGAAGGCATAGAAACAATGCAAGCGTTCAGGCAAAACCTGGCGGGGACTAGCAAGTGGCTGGATGGCCCAGCCAAACTAACCCAGGCTCTGGGACTGAATGGCTCAATGAACGGGGCAGATTTGTGTGACCCACTGTCTGGGCTAAGAATTGAGCAGGGCATCTCCGTGCCCAATGCGCTCATCCAGGTTACACCCAGGATAGGGATCAATTACACCCCTGAGCCCTGGAAATCCATACCCTGGCGCTGGTTTGTACCTTATATAAAAATGGCTGAGTTAATTGGGCAAACCCAAACCAAAGAGGATCAACCTCTTTTCAAGCCTTAAATCTGGCAGCCCAACTCCAGGCGGACTTCTTTTTTCTCAATATCTTCGTTGGAATAATGAAGAATGTCCAACCCAATCACACTGAGGCCGCAGGAGCGGTAGAAGCGGATGGCAGGGTCGTTGCAGGTTTGAGTCTCGAGCACCAAAGCACGGTTGCCATCTGTTTTGGCAATTTCCATGGCTTTTTGCATTAACAGGTGGCCAATCCCCTGGCCTCGATAATCTTCTTTAACCAAGAGTTCATTCACACGCAACCGATTGCACCAATCTTCCTGGCTGACTTCCAGAAAAGCCACATATTGATCATCCAACCACACGCCGAAAACCCGACAATTGGGGGAATAATCGGGAAATAATTGACCGTCGAAAATCTTTTCAACCGAGGTATCGAAAGGTTTGCGTTCCAGGTGAATGGTTGTGCCTTCAGGCCCGTCCTGCAGGCTGACATCGTAATACCACTCAGTGGTATAGCGGAAAATGAGAGTGTGGCCTTTCCAGGATTGGTCAAGCTCAATAATTTCCATGGAATTCCTTTGGACTAAGGCGGAGAGAGTGGGATTCGAACCCACGTTGGCCACGAGGACCAAAACGGTTTTCGAGACCGTCCCATTCAACCACTCTGGCATCTCTCCGGTTGGAGAAATGATTATACCTGAATTGACTACAGTTCGAAGCTCTCACCTTTGGTTGGATAGGCGGTTTCAGGCAGATTTAATTCATTTTTTAGCCTGGTTAAGAAGGCTGCTTCTGGTTCTGGCTCGGTGTGTACTAGAATAAGTTTCTTTAGCGTATCCTGGGTGGCCTTCACATAATCAACAAGTAGATTCTGATCGCCGTGCGCGCTAAAACCTTCAACCCTGGCGACCTCGGCCTTGCGGAAGAAATCCTCGCCAAAGATACGCACCTTGGTTTGGCCTTCTTGTAACCGGCGGCCCAACGTGTAAGGGGCCATATAGGAGATGAGGGCAATGGTGTTTTTACCATCCTCTATGTTGTTGCGCAGGTGGTGGAGAATGCGCCCATTTTCCGCCATACCCGAAGCAGAGATGATGATGCAGGGCTCATGAAAGCTATTGATGGCCTTGGATTCGTCTACGGAATGGGTGTAAATGATGTGGTCAAAATCCAGGTAGGGTGTGCGGTGCTCGCGGATCAGGGCCGCGGTTTCTTCGTCAAAACATTCGGTATGGCGCCTGTAGATATCTGAAGCATTCACCGCAAGGGGGCTGTCGACGATCACAGGAATGGGAGGGATCTCGCCTCTATCAATGGCGTCGCCAAGGTAATAACTGAGGTTTTGAGTTCTCCCGACCGCAAAGGCCGGCACAATCACTTTCCCTCCGCGCTTGATAGTACGCAAAACGACAGCCTTAAAATCTTCGAAGGCCTCTTCCATCGGCGGGTGGATGGTATCGCCATAAGTACATTCCATCAGCAGATAGTCCGCCTTGATAGGCAGAACAGGATCCTTGAGAATGGGTGCTTCCACACGTCCGATATCCCCCGAAAACCAGAGGCGCTTCTTTGTGCCTTGTTCTTCAACATCCACACAGATGGCGGCAGAGCCGATGATATGGCCGGCATCATATAGCGTGACGGTCACACCGGGAATGGGGGAGAAGGGTTGATCGTAAAAAACAGAGCGAAAGTGCGGTGCAGTCTGAATAGCCTGGATTTCCGTATAGAGAGGCTCCATGGGGGGCTGACCCTGTTTTGCACGGATTTTATTGACAAACTTGATGTCATCTTCCTGGATGCGGCCGGAATCGCGCAGCATGATATCGGCCAGGTCCGCGGTGGCGTTCGTGGTCCAGATTGAACCCTGAAAACCGTTTTTGACCAAATTGGGTAAGTTGCCGCTGTGATCAATGTGTGCATGAGAAAGGACTACACAATCCAGAGATTTGGGATCAAATGGGAAATTAAGGTTAACTTGATAGGTTTCTTCGCGCCGGCCCTGGTACATGCCGCAATCCATAAGCAGTGTGCGGCCATTTACTTCCAGCAAGTGCATCGAACCCGTTACGGTTTGGGCGGCACCAAATGTTGTAAGTTTCATTTTGTTTCCTTTTGTATGGTTTTCAAGATGTCAGCGCTGAACAATTCATACCTGCAGGGGTAATCAAGCATCAGAACCTGGAGCTCGGAAGTGTTCTTTGGGAAGGTTTTGGCGATGTGCTCAATCAGATCTTTCGAAAGGACAATATTGGAGCTAACTCCCATCCTTTTGCCTTCTTCCTTTCGCCAGGAAGAAAGAAGGTCGCGGCGATGCAATTCAGCCTCGCTGGGGCGGTGGTTTTGGCGTTTTTCAACTTCATTGGGTTTGCGCCGCCATTCTTCAATCGTATGCATGATGTTTCTACCAAAAGCTTTGACCTGCCCGGCTGAAAGCGTTGGCAGGAGGTCAAGCTCCTCAATGTGGTGGGGTTGAACCTTTGCAAGGTCAATCAAGCTGGCATCTCCAAGCACTTTGAAAACCGGACGGTCCAGATTCTCTGCCAGGTCTTCGCGCATCAGCATCAGGGCTTGAAGTAAACTGAGCTGGATAGGTTTTAGTTCATTCGCACCACGGAAATGCCAGACCGAGGCCTCAGGGCTGGGGTTTGCGGAAGGGGTCCTGGCAAGATTGCGTGAATCTTCCAGTAACAGGTCAAGCTTGCCGGCCTGGATCAGGGCTTCCTGGAGTTTGTCGCGCAGGGGAATTAGATAGTGGGAGTCGTTTTGGGCATATTCGAGCATCTCTGGTTTGATGGGTCGTTTGCCCCAGTCCGCGCGCTGGTATTTTTTATCAACCAAAACACCCAGATACTTTTCCAGCATTCCTCCCAATCCAAGGTTGGCTTCGCCCAGAGTGGCAGCTGCCAGCATGGTATCGAATAGATTTTGAAATTCGTAGCCATAATCCCGTTTTAGGCAGGCAATGTCGTAATCACCGGCATGAAAAATCTTCTGGGTCGCAGGGTCAGCGAAGATCTGGCCAAGCTCAGCCATGCCATCCAGCGGGAAAGGGTCAACCATGAAATCCTGTTCGCAGCTGGAGAGCTGCAGAAGGCAAACTTGCTCGCGATAGGCGAAGAGGCTATTGGACTCTGTGTCCACCCCAACGGCAGCTTTGCCTTGCAGGGCGGAAATCATATACTGATATTCAGGGATTGAACTGATTATTGGGGAAGTTGTCATAGAAATCTGGTTGAATTATACCTTCGGTGTTGGAAGGTGCTGAAATGCATAGAGGCGCAAAAAAACGAAAGGGTCTACTCTGCGAACGCCCGTGCCGTGTTAGGAAAACCGAAAGGCCTTCCGGATTTATTGGTCGAGTTGGCCGAGGAGATCCGAAAACTTGCCTAAAGGGATGGTATTCAATTATTATCAGGCCATTCTGAATCGTTATTGATAGGCTGAGTATTAATAGAGCTAAGAGGTTGGAATGAAAGCTGTGCTGCAACGCGTCAATTATGCATCGGTCCATTTGAATGGCGAGACCATCAGTACTATTGGCAAGGGATTGTTGATCCTGTTGGGGGTGGGTTCTGAGGACACGCAAGCCGATGCCGGGCAGCTGGCTGCCCGAATTGCCCATTTGCGCATTTTTGAAGATGAAGCCGGAAAGATGAACCTATCCTGCCTGGATGTTAAGGGTGAAGCCTTAGTGGTTTCCCAGTTCACACTCTTCGCGGATACGTCACGCGGCCGCAGGCCTTCTTTTGTGAAAGCTGGTGACCCTAAAATTGCCAAACCGCTTTGGGAATTCTTTGTTGGCAGCCTGCAAGGGCAGGGGGTACCCACAAAAGCTGGGGTTTTTGGATCTTACAGCCAGATTGAACTGGAAAATAATGGTCCTGTAACTATCTTAATGGAACAGCCCATCTACGATAAAACAAAAAAATAGATTTAGATGGAGTTGGTCGGTTCTTGGGTGCCCGCGGTGGGCTTTTCAAGAGTCAATTCTGTCGCAGAAATACTTTTATCGTCGGGCATATTTCGGTCTGAGGAAGGCACATCTTCAGCTGGGGGCAGGTTGATCTGCTCTTCCATGCGCATCTGGCCACGGAAAAATGCCCCATCTTCACTGGCGAATGAGCTGGTGACAACATCTCCCCAGATGCGGCCGGTGGCCCTGATTTCCAGTTTCTGACAGGTGATATTGCCTTTGACCATGCCGGCAACCATGACGGTATCGGCGGAGAGGTTCTTGCAGGTTACTTTGCCAGTTTCCCCAATCACAACCAGGCCGCGCATGGCAATTTCACCTTCCATGGTGCCTTCGATGCGCACACCGCCCTTACCGCGCAGGTCACCCGTCCAGTTGATGCCCTGACCCAGGATGGTGGTCACCTGGTTTGCGACAGGCTCGATAGAGAAAACAGGATCGGATTTCTTTTTTCCAAACATAGTGAGCGGATTATACTCTTGAAAACGGCTTAGCCCTGCCCTGATTTACTAAAAGTAGCGATTCCCAGGGCTTTGAATAAGCACGGAGCTAGATAAGCAATCCAGAAGCCCAACAAGCAAGCCTGCATGTACTGCAAGATGAATGTAACAGCATTGAGGCTTTTGGGGATAAATTTACCGAGACCCATGTAAATCAGCAAGATTCCCGCCAGGCCGAGCAGGTAGCGCCAGAGCAAATGGATTCCGCCCAGTTTGCTTTGGAGAGTGCCCAATTGGGCGCGTAAAAGCATGAAGCCAGCCAGAAAACCAACCCACAGCCCGGCAACCGTGTAGAGGCCACGAGTATCGAAGGGGTTGACAGGTCCAGCGCCTTCCGCCCAGGCAGCGGGCATCACCCAGAAACGGCCGGGCAAGCCCGCAAGAACGATGAGAGTAACCATGATTAATGAGGTGAGAAAGGCCAGTGCCAGCTGACGTTTTAGGGGCAGAACCTTTACCTTTGCGGCCAGGGGTGCATAGTAGTGGTTAAAGAGCAAATAAACTGCCAGACCCAATACCCAGCCAAACGTGACATCAAAAGTGAAATGCACACCCAAAACCAGTCGCGAGAGGCCAATTAGCACGATCATGGCAATGCAGACCCAGGTGAGCCATCTTTTTTGGAACTCACGTGAGATTTGCCCCCACAACGCGGCAGCATTCATGGCATGCCCGGAGGGCAGACCAAAGGTACGTTCCCGTGCGACGGGTATAACACGCTTATCTACCCAGTAGGGTCGGGGAGACTTGACGATGAGCTTCGAGAGCCCATTTAACGTTCCACTTAGAACCAGAATCATACCCAGCCGTAGCCCTGCCAGGGCATCTACACACCAATACACAGCTGGCATCACTAAAATGTAAAAAGTTTCAGTTCCCAGGAATGAAAGCAGCTTTGAAAGGCTTTGCAGCCAGATTCCGAGGTTTTGGAGAAAAATGTTGATGCTGGTTTCCATTTAATAACCTTTCTCTAGTTGCCGGGTTTGTGAATTATTGGATATATAATTTCATAATCCTGATGCTAAGCAAATTATAGCCTCTGATCACCAATCATTAAGAGAAAGTGATCTGCATTAATTGGAGACGATTATGGAAAACGCGATTGAAGTAAAAGGTTTGGTCAAGAATTACGGTGAAGTGAAGGCTGTGCGTGGGATAGATTTCCATGTCAAAAAAGGCAAACTTTTTGCCTTTCTTGGCCCTAATGGGGCTGGAAAATCTACCACCATTGATATCATCTGCACATTTTTGCAACAGGATGCAGGCGAGGTAATGGTTGGCGGACACGTCCTGGGTAAAGAAGATGCCAAAATTCGTAAGATCATTGGCGCGGTCTTTCAGATAGGTTTATTGGATGACCTATTGACTGTGGAAGAAAATTTGCGCACCAGGGGAGGCTTCTATAATTTGAAAGGCAAGGAGCTTGATGAAGCGGTCATGCGTGCTGTTGAAGTGACCGGTATCAGTAATCTGCTCAAGCGGAGGTATGGCCAACTTTCCG
>DATIUL010000271.1:0-5486 GCA_035466865.1 Anaerolineaceae bacterium
TTCACGCTTACCCGCCGCGTTGGGCGCTTCCAAGCCTGGGCTATCATCTTTTATCCACCGCAGATGATTATCTTGTTGGCGGTTTTTGCGGTTTCACTATTTAGGAAAATATTTGGTCTCAACACAACCTGGAAGGGCCGCCAGGTAGGCGCGGGAGAAAATCCATGCGACTAATTTTTTTACCGGAAGCCTGGACCTTCGTCCTGGTTTTTGTCTTATGGGGCTTGTGCCAACTGGGCGCGGTCATTGTTTGCCTCAATCTGCCCGACCGTTTCTTCTCCCCGGAATCTTTCTTCTTCAAATCCCATCCTTTTGAAAAAGACGGGCGCGTCTATAACGACATTTTTCAAGTTTATCGTTGGAAGCACCTGCTGCCGGATGGTAGCAAGGTCTGGAAGAAACGCGGATTCAAGATAAAGAGTCTCGATAGCTTCTCTGAAGAAAACTTGGAGCGATTTTTAATTGAATCCGTCCGTAGTGAAACCACGCATTGGCTGGCCATTTTCCCATTCTGGCTGTTTGGGTTCTTCGCCCCACCCATAGTGCCGTTTATTTTGCTTGCCTACGGGCTAATTGCCAACCTCCCCTGCATCATCGCGCAAAGGTACAACCGCCCGCGCGTGCAGCGCCAGCTCCAACGCATGAAAAACAATCCCGAATCAACTCCCCAAACAAATCTTTAAATTCTCCACATGATACAAGCAGAAGAGTAAACCCGTTACAGCGCTTTCAGGCGTACGAGCGTATGCCCAAAATGTACATTGAAAAGCACAAAGCGATTTTGAGGTCCAAACAGCCTTGAGTGCCGTAGCATTCCCAGAGCGCTCAATTTGACCAGGTGAGACTACCAGTAACCATTTGGTAAAAGTAAAAACAATCGCCAACCATAGAGGTTGGCGATTGTTTATTCGTTTCTAATCCAAGTGCAAACACCAGGCTTGCCTAGTGCTTTACTCAGCTTTCAGACTCTTCAAAAAGGAAACTGTGGCCGCAGAAACCAGTTCCCATTGTTCTTGTGGGTTAATATTTGCCTTGCCATCACCCGGTTGCAAGCCGTAATCGCCAAATTGGGCATGGTTGCCGCCCTCAATCCGCAGCCAGGTTGTAATGGAGGGTAAAAGGGAGTTCGAGGCTTCTATTTTGTCCACCGAGCCGTCTTCGCTGCCGTAAACTGAAAGGGCTAAAATATCGCGGTCTGCCAGCGAGTCGCTATCAGCTGGGTAAGAGCCCCAGAGAGCAAGCGCCAGATCCCTGTCAGGATGGGAGTAAACGTATCGGGCAGCCATGGCGCCACCCAAAGAGTGGCCTCCCAGCGCCCAGTGCTGGATTTCGGGGAAGGCCGCAAAAACTGGGTCTGCTTTGTCAGGCGCAAAAAATGCCATCGAAAGCGGCATGGGCACCAATACCACCAGGAAGCCCTTTTGGGCTACTGATTTCAGGATTGGGGCATAAGAGCGGTAATCCACCCGCCCGCCCGGGTAAAAAATGAAACCAGTTTGGCTTGAATTATCCGTCGGACGAAAAACAGTCCATCCGTTGATTGTTTCCACCGATACAAGGCTGTCGGATTGTAAAGCAGATAATGCGGCTTGCCCTGGCCCCAAAGGTGTTGAAGCCCAACCCACAAACGCTACGGTAATGCCAACCAAAAGGATGACCAACGCTAGTAAAAGTCGTTTCCAGAATTTGTTCATACGTAGATCCTATCTCTTTTCGATTGAATTATATAACCCGAAGCAATCGTCAAATCCTTCTGTACGCCCTTGCTGATTCCGCCCATCAGGATAAAACAACCATTTTACAATTATTGCTCAAATAAAAATGGGCGGGCTATGCACAAAATTCCCCAAAAATAGCATTCGGGTTTACAATAAGTCTTGTCAAATCGATAACCATCGAACTGAGGAATTATGGAAGCCATTTCAACCAAATTACCCACCATTATGAAAGCCCTTGGCGACGAAAACCGCCTGAAAATCTTAAGCATGCTCGAGAGTGGCAGCCTGTGCGCGTGTAACATGCTAAGCAACCTGCATATCAGCCAATCCACGCTTTCTCATCACATGGCTATCCTCAGCGAAGCCGGCCTGGTTTCTGCCTGGTCGGTCGGCAAATGGACGCATTACCGCCTCTGCCCGCAAGGCCTTGACCTCGCCCAAAGCTTCCTTTCCAAATTGCAGGCAAGCACTGCTTCCCTAGCGCTTGAGAACAAAACCCAGGCTAATGCAACCCTTGCATGCACCTGCGCCAACGAAACAAGTACAGAAACAGAAATGAGCATCGCATGAGTATTGGTAAATTCATTCAGGATCAAATCTTAGGTATGAAGTGGCTGCAAACCCTCATTGGGCAACTCCTGGAACGGCTGGGCTTGGACCTCAACCTCAGCTGGGTAGGCGCACTGCAATTTTTCATCTATGATGTCATCAAAATTCTGATACTGCTTTCTATCCTGATTTTCCTGGTTTCTTATATCCAGAGCTACTTCCCGCCGGAGCGCACCAAGCGCATCCTCGGCAAATTTAACGGTTTTCTTGCCAAGCTGATAGCTGCCCTGCTTGGCACGGTCACGCCGTTTTGTTCCTGTTCTTCCATCCCGATTTTCATCGGCTTCACCAGCGCGCAAGTGCCATTGGGGGTCAGCTTTTCCTTCCTAATTTCCTCCCCGATGGTCGACTTGGGCTCCATTGTGTTGCTGATGAGCATCTTTAACGCCAAAGTTGGGCTTGTCTATGTCATCCTCGGCCTTGTAGTGGCAGTCATTGGAGCTTACATCATCCAGGCCCTCAAGATGGATGACCAGGTGGAAGATTTCATCCGCCAGATCAAGCCGCTGCAGGAGAACGAAGAAGAAGCCATCACTCAGAAAGCGCGCTGGGCTTATGCCTTCGAGCAAGTGAAAATCACCATCAATAAAGTGGCTCCTTACGTACTGATTGGCGTGGGCATCGGCGCTTTCATCCACAACTTCATCCCCCAGGCCTGGGTGGAAAGCTTGCTGGGTGGCCAGCATTGGTACTCGGTGCCCCTGGCTACGCTGATTGGAGTTCCCATGTATGCCGATATCTTCGGCACCATCCCGATTGCCGAGAGCCTGCTGGCCAAAGGCGCCGGGCTGGGCACCGTGCTTTCCTTCATGATGGCCGTCACCACCCTTTCGCTGCCTTCCATGATCATGCTGCGCAGAGCCATCAAGCCCAAACTGCTGGCAGCGTTCATTGTCATTGTCACCGCCGGCATCATCCTGGTGGGCTACTTTTTCAACGCATTCCAATACCTATTCATCTAAGGAGCATTATGCCGCTATTTAATCTTGGGAAAAAAGAACCGACCCCTCAAAGCCAAAGCTTTACTCCGGCTGGAGGCGCGCTTTCAGTCAAAGTTTTAGGCTCGGGCTGCAGCAAATGCAACCTGCTTGAGAAATATGCCATTGAAACGCTTGAGGAACTTGGAATCGTCTACAATCTTGAGCACGTGCACGACTACGTGGAAATTGCCAAGTATGGCGTCATGCAAACGCCGGCGCTGGTTGTTAACGAAAAGGTACTCGTTTCCGGCCGGGTGCCAACCCGCTCAGAACTCAAAGAACTGCTGGCAAAACAGTAAAGACTTCTTGATATTTCAGCTACTAGAGTGGATAAACACCAGATTGTTTCGTCGCTGGCGCTCCTCGCGACAACCAACTGACTTTCTTGTCCCCCTCAACGTAGTGAAGGGCCTTCCAGCAGCAAGCCAGTTCTAGAAGATCCTTACTATATGCTACTACGCAGCGCGCGTACGCTTCGCAGTCGCAAAACAGGTTCAAGATGACAAGTGGGCGAGGTGCTACCTTGTCTCGGCCCCTACTATTTTGATCCTTTTGTAGGGGTGTGGGCTGGACCGTCAGGTCCGCTCCACCCATTTCTTCCTCGGGCGAGGCGCTCCGCCTGCCTCTGCCCCTACGATTTTAGACATTATACTTGTCTCGGCCCCTACGGTTTTGATCCTTTTGTAGGGGTGTGGGCTAGCCCGAAGGGCTGCTCCACCCTGGTCTTGGTTTGATCAAAAATCAGGCGTTTCTTTAGCTTCCATCCAGTTTTCTGGATTCGCATCGATATACTGGGAAACTCTTTCCATTTCTTCTTCATTGCGCATGACGCGATCGTAAAATGATCTTTGCCAAACTCGAACATCTGCATCCGCTTTATGAATCTCTTTGCTTATCAACGATTTCAGAACAGCTATATATTCTGAAATATTGGTTTGCCTCCCTTGTGAGCCCTCATGTTGAATGAGAAGATGGATATGATTGGGCATCACAACGAATTTGTGAATTATCAGATCAGCAAAACTTTTCGCGGCAATTTGGACGAGTTCAAACGCCATCCGTCCATTTGTGTTCAGACATGCCGGATATCCACTTTGATTTTCTTTCTTGTAACCATCCAACCAGAACAAATTTCGTCGTTCGAGTGTACAAATCGTCAGAAAATAAGCACCAGCAGTGCTGTAATCATATTCCTGTAATCGAGGAGATTTACGCTTTTGCATTTTCCTCCCGGGCTGCGGTTTTGGTCCTTTTGTAGGGGTGTGGGCTAGCCCGTCAGGTCCGCTCCACCCATTTCTTCCTCGGGCGAGGCGCTCCGCTTGCCTCTGCCCCTATGGTTTTAGACATTATACCGGGCTTGTCTCGACCCCTACGGTTTTGGTCCTTTTGTAGGGGTGTGGGCTTGACCGTCAGGTCCGCTCCACCCATTTCTTCCGCGGGCGAGGCGCTCCGCTTGCCTCTGCCCCTATGGTTTTAGCCGGGGAGGCGCTACGCTTGCCTCTGCCCCTACGGTTTTAGCCGGGCGAGGCGCTACGCTTGCCTCTGCCCCTACTCATAACCTAAGCCGTCAATTATTACGGCTCAGGCAGAAAACCCTAACCACAATCGGCCGGGAATAAAGCGCTTATTCGTACTTCAGCGCGTCCACCGGTACCATCGTTGCGGCGCTCAGCGCTGGGTAAAGCCCTGAAATCAACCCCACCAGCGTGGCAAAGATCAGGCTGAAGATTGGCAGCCACCAAGGCGTCACCACCGCGATGGACCCACCCATCACCCCCAACCCACCGCCACTGTTTTGCGTGGCCAGGTAAGAGCTGGCAAAGGTGTTGATCACCCCACCAACGCCCAGCGCCAGTAGCACTCCGCCAATCCCGCCAATCAAGCCAATCCCCCCTGCTTCACCCAGGAAAATGCTGAGGATATTGTTGTTGGTGGCACCAATAGCTTTCATGATGCCAATTTCACGCGTGCGCTCCAAAATTGCCATCGTCATCGTGTTGGCAATTCCGATGGCCGCCACCAGCAAGGCAATCGCCCCAACACCGCCAAAGATCACCTGCATGGTCGAGAAGAAGGAATTGATGCTCTGGATCATGGATTGCAGCGTCCAGGCTTGAAAACCCAGGTCGTTAATGGCCTGCGAAACGCTGGTGGCATCTTTGGGGTCCACAACCTGCAC
>DATIUL010000272.1:0-4001 GCA_035466865.1 Anaerolineaceae bacterium
CCACAGGAAATCTACCAGAAGGTCTACGCTGCCAAAACCTCGCCGGAATTGATCGCACGCAGCAGAGAGGTCCTGCAAGGCGTCACCGAAGTGAAAACCGTCTCCCGCGGGTACGACCATGGCTGCTACGCACCGCTCATGCGCATGTACCCCAAGGCCGACATCCCACTGGTACAGCTTTCAATTGATGCCCGCCGAGGCACTCAGCATTGGTATGCTGTTGGCCAGGCACTCAGGCCCTTGCGCGACGAGGGTTACTTGATCATTGGTAGTGGCAATGAGGTGCATAACCTGCGCGCCGCGGATTTTGACGAGAATTCCATTTATCCGGAGTGCCAGGCTTTTGATGATGCCCTCGTTGAAGCGGTTACTTCGGGCGATATTGCCACACTGCTTGACTGGAAGAAACTTAAAGGAGCTGCCCTCTCTGCGGCTTATCCCGACCACCTGGCGCCTTTGTTTTATGTGCTAGGCGCGATGGATAAGCTTGAGCCCGTTGAGGTCTTCAATCGCGACCTCCTTTACGGCTCCATGAGCATGACCAGCTACCTCATCGGTTAATTTCTTTCTGCTTCTCAATCACATACGATATTCTCCAGTCTGTGGTTTGTTAATATTTCCAAATCCTGAATTCCTTAATTTGACGAAAATAAAACGGCTGCAGATGGCAAGATTTTTCCCATCAAACAGCTAACATGAAAGATGCCGAGGTCGAAGTCAGATTGAATGCTTTCGGTGCATGTAAATCTTGATGGAATAGCTGGTTTAAGTCAGATACTGTAAAGAGCACAATTTGTACGCAAAGCATTAGTTAAAATTAGTTCAATTTCCCATAATATTTCCCACATATTGCTAGTATAATAATCTCTTAGTAATCAAATCTTTATTTGTTTTTGACCACGTCCGGTTATTTGTCTTCGATTCCTTAGTATAAATTTTTGTTTTATTTTTGTTGGTTTGATCATCAACGATAGATGACCATATTTAATAAATCAAGGATCATATAGATAGGAGAAGAAAAATGAGCAAGTTTAAAGGTTTGTTGGTTTTAATGGTCGCCGTTCTCTTACTCGCAGCTTGCGCTCCGGCTGCAGTAGCAACAACGGCACCCACAGCTGCGCCGGCTGTTTCTGATGTTCCAGCACAGTGCGCTGCGGATCGATTCGGATGTGCCAAGATCGAACCTGGTCAAACGATCAAGATCGGTATGGGCTCTCCGATGACCGGCGGCGATGCATCATTTGGCATCGACGCCGCCCAATCAGGCAAGATTGCTGTTGCCGATGCCAAAGCTCTTCAAGGTTTTTCATTTGAACTGGTTGCAGAGGATGACGGTGGTACCGCAGAAGGCGGAGCAGCCGTTGCCAACAAGTTTGTTGCAGATCAAACTTTAGTTGGTGTAGCCGGTCACCTGTTCTCGGGTGCAACCGCAGCTGCCATGCCCATTTATGAAGCAAAAGGCATTCCAATGCTTTCCCCTTCAGCCACCAATCCAGCCCTAACCCAGAAAGGCTCCGCTGTGTTCAATCGGGTACCTTTCACTGATGCTACTCAGGGAAAAGCCGCTGCCACGTACATCTATGACGTGTTGGGCTTCCGCAAGATAGCGGTAATGCACGATGGTGAGGACTATGGCAAGGGTCTGGCAGAGATTGTCAAGGTCGAATTTGAGGCCCTCGGTGGGACAGTAGTCGAATTTGTGGGTATCACTTCAAAGGAAGCGGACTATACCCCTGTACTGACCACGATTGCCGCGAAATCTCCGGAATTAATCTATTTCGGGGGATACACCCAGGATGCTGGTGTTTTGGCAAACCAAATGAAAACGACCGGTCTTGAGAAAGCTGTCTTCTTTGGATGCGATGGTACCTTCGGGACCGATTTCCTGAACAGGGCTGGCGCCAATGGAGAAGGTTCCTACCATGCTACTCCTCGCACGCCTCCTCAGACACCCGCCAAGGAAGCCTTTGACGCAGCTTACAAAGCTGCTTATGGGGCTGGTCCTGGAGAACTTTCACCATTCACCTGGAATAGCTATGACTGCACCACAGCCATAATCCAAAAAGTTGGTGATGTGGCGGTTCTTGGCGCTGATGGCGCCCTGTACATTCCCCGCGGCGCTCTGGTTGATGCTGTGCGTGGATTGAAAGGTTGGACTGGCATCAGCGGTACCTACACTTGCGCCCCACTTGGAGATTGCAATATTGAAGGTCCGCAGTTCCATAGAGTGGAAAATGGTGCATTTGTTCCGGTAAACTAATACCAACCGACGATTGTTAGGTGCAGGGAAGGATCTCCCTTCCCTGCATGTTGAAATTTTTGATACTCCTCTAAGGAGCACATTATGGTAAATGTAAATCAACCACCACGACATTACAAGAGAAGCAAGCTCTCCAAAATTGTCAGATGGGTACTTGGCATTATTGTCCTTTTGTATATTTTTTGGCGCTTATATACTGTTTTAATTGTTCAAAATGAATACATCCCGGATATTTGGTTTAGGTTATTGCTTTCGGGTTTGGTTATTGGCGGCGTATATTCTCTGATTGCCATTGGCTACACATTGGTCTATGGAATCCTAAGGATGATCAACTTTGCGCATGGCGAAGTGATGATGATTGGCACATTCGCTGGTTACTTTGTTTTTGAAGCTACCAATGCCATTAAAGTTACGTCATCCAGTGGTGAAGTTACCAGCCTGGCAAATGCCCAACCTGTTCTTGCGGTTTTACTTGCTTTTGTTGTTGGTATGACTGTGGCATCTACTGCAGGTTTCCTGCTCGAAAAAATTGCTTATCGCCCCCTGCGTAAAGCCCCCAGGCTGATCCCACTCATCAGCGCTATTGGTGCTTCCATTTTTCTGCAAAACCTTGCCCAACTCTTGTTCAGCCCTCTGGTACGGGATTACAAAAACCCCGCCTTAATTGCCCGGGGTCAAGGCTGGCCGGTTTCGATTGCAGGCGCGCAAGTGGTCATTCCGTACACTGGTGTACTAACCTTTGGTATGTCCATCATCCTGATGTTTGCCTTATACACCATGGTGAAGAAGACAAAACTTGGAAAGTCCATGCGCGCGGTCGCTGCTGACAAGCCAACAGCGGCTTTGATGGGTATTGATGTCAATGCTGTCATTAGCCGCACCTTTATCATCAGTGGTTTGCTGGCTGGAGCGGCCGGAGTAATGTGGGGATTGCATAATGGGCTGGTCTATTACTTTGTCGGTTTTTTGCCTGGCATCAAAGCCTTTACATCAGCAGTTTTGGGAGGCATTGGTAATATTCCCGGCGCGATGCTCGGTGGCATGCTGCTTGGATTGATCGAATCGATTGGCCCAACTGCCCTCGGGATAAGTTACCAGTTGAAGGATGTTTTAGCATTTGTGATCCTGATCATCATTCTCATATTCAGACCTTCCGGTATTTTAGGCGAGGTTCTCTCGGAGGAAAAAGTATGAACAGGAATCTATTTACTGTCAGTGTAAAAAAAGGCATCACTTTCGGAATTGTGATGATCATCCTTGTTCTAATCGATTTCGAGGCCATGGCAGCCACCATGCTTAGTAAATTACTTGGTGTAAATGTCATCCGCGGAGGATTACCTGAAGTTCGGTTTATGGTTATTTTCCTAATTCTCTACGGCTTGTTTGTGGGATGGTCTGCCTCATCCAAACAGGAAAAGCCAGCCAAAAAATTATTCCAAGCCCTCATTTCTGGGCTGACCCTAGCTATTGTGATTGGATTGTTTGACCTTGTTCTGAATCAGCTTATCGTAACTGGTACGGATGTCCGAACTTATTTAGCCGCCCTTGGACCTGCAAGTATCAAACTCTTTTTGTTGGAAAAAGGAGCCTTAAGCCCCTTACTGCACCTTGGATTGTTTACCGGTGCCAGCCTTCTGGGTAGCCTGCTCAAGATCCTTCTAAAATCCAATCCTGTATCCCGGTTCCTTAAGAATATTTCAGCTGTCTATCGTGAATCAAGGGTAAAAGCTCAAGCAATTAC
>DATIUL010000273.1:0-2741 GCA_035466865.1 Anaerolineaceae bacterium
AGAATCACCATGTGGATGGTATTTACCAAGGACTTCCCCAACGATACGGGCAGATTTCTTATGTGCCAGGTCCGGCCTTACCCCCATGTCGTACATCGCATAAAGGATGCGCCGCTGAACTGGTTTTAATCCATCCCTTGCGTCCGGAAGTGCCCTGGAAACAATTACGCTCATTGCATAATCGAGATACGATTGCTGCATTTCCGTATTGATATTGACTTTTTTGATTCCTGTCTGATCCATGAGAAAACCCAATCTTTCGCTGTTTGTTACGATATTCGGGGTAAATATAGCATAAACGAATTGGAATTTGTGTTTTCCATAATCCCCGCTAGTTTCCAAGCCTCAGGAATAAATATTAAAAAAAGGAGAGGCTGAGCACCTCTCCTTCAGACTTAATTGTGAATTATTCTTCGTCTTCTATGGTATTGTCTGCTTCCAGGTCAAAATCATCAATATCATGGTCAAAGACGGCATCGTCATCATCAGTATCATTGAAATGTTGGTAAGAACCTTCTTCGCCCTCATTTTCGTGCAGAATTCCACCAATACCATTTTCGTTGTCAAAACGACCAGGTATGAAGCCGGTTCCTGCAGGAATCAACTTGCCAATGATCACATTTTCTTTCAAACCGTATAGCGGATCTTCCTTGGAAGCAATTGCCGCGCCAGCCAAGACCTTAATGGTGTGCTGGAACGAAGAAGCAGAAAGGAAGGAATCGGTGCTGAGAGAAGCCTTTGAAACACCCAGCAAAATTTCAACAAATCGGGCGGGTTTCTTCCCTTCAGCAACCAGGCGGTCGTTGATACGGCGGATCTCAAGCCTGTCCACCAGGTCCTGGGGTAAGAATTCGCTGTCACCCGGGCGGGTAATTTGTACTTTGTTGAGCATCTTGCGGATGATCACTTCAAAGTGCTTGTCATTGATATTCTGGCCCTGGGTGCGATAAACCTGCTGAATCTCTTTGAGGAGATAGAGTTCGGTCTCATCACGGCCTTTAATCTTGAGGATGGTATGCGGGTTCAATGAACCTTCAGTAAGGGGTTCTCCAGCTTCCACTTTTTGACCATCTTTTGTGATTAGACGGGCAGTTGTTGGAATTTCATATTCTTCCATTTCACGGATTTCATATGAAACGATCACTTTATTGCCCTCTATGCGCACACGTCCGCCAGTTTGAGCTGTAATACTTGCATTCTCATTCACAGCCAATACATCATTTGGTTGGACCACAGCTTCTTCAGCAACCTTGATCTCCCAGCCTTCCGAAATTTCGTAGGAGTCAGAAACCATTTCAGCGTTCTCAACTTTGATTGTACGTAATTCAGAATTCTTTTCGTTGACAATCAAACGGGCCGTTCCCTTGATGGCGCTGACAACAGCTTCACCCTTTGGCATACGGCGAGCTTCGAAAAGCTCTTCAACACGAGGCAGACCAGTGGTGATGTCACCACCAGCCGCGACACCGCCGGTATGGAAGGTTCGCAGCGTCAACTGTGTACCTGGCTCACCAATGGATTGAGCAGCCACGGTACCTACCGCGGCACCCAATTTGACCACTTCGTTACGGCCGAGGTCGTAACCATAGCACTTGGCACAAACACCATGGACTAATTCGCAGGTTAATGGTGACCGCACTTTGATCATTTTGATCCCAGAGGTCACGGCCTTGCGTGTCAGTTCTTTATTTAGAATTTCATTGCGTTCAGCAATCACTTCGCCGCTGGTTGGATCGATTAATCGATCTGCCAAAACACGGCCAAAAATGCGCTCGCTGTAGGGTTGTCCAGCAACGTCATCCGCCGCATTGATATATAAACCTTCCAGTGTTCCGCAATCTTCATTGTTGATAATCATGTCCTGGGCAACATCCACAAGGCGGCGGGTAAGGTAACCCGCATCGGCAGTACGCAGAGCTGTATCCGCGAGACCCTTGCGGGCACCATGGGTGGAAATAAAGTACTCAAGAGCGGTGAGACCCTCGCGGAAGTTGGAGGAAATTGGCATTGGGATAATCCGGCCAGATGGATCAGCCATCAAACCGCGCATGCCTGCCAACTGGGAAATTGGGCTGAACCCACCTTTGGTAGCACCAGAGTTAGCCATGGTAGCCAAGTTGCCATCAGGGTCAAGATGCTTACGTACGGCTTCGCCAACTTTCTTGGTGGTATCCTGCCATACTTTGATGATGCTTTCGTTCTGTTCCTGTTCTGTCAACAAACCACGTCGGAATTGAAGCTGAATATCCTTGACATCCAAAAGTGCCTGGTTGACATACTCGACCTTCTCAGGTGGAACAGAAATATCTGAAACAGCCATGGTGGAACCGGATTGCGTCGCGAAACGGAAACCAACTTCCTTGATTTCATCCGCTACGATAGTCGTTTGATCCAAACCACAGATGTCATAAACATCTGCAATCAAATCGCGGATACCACCCTTGTCGAGGACCTGATTTGTAAAGCGCATTTGAGCAGGCAGGCGGTCGTTCAGGATGGCACGGCCAACGGTCGTATCCAGAATTCTTGTTTCAGCGGCTGTCAGGCGATTATGTTTATCGTCATACCAGGTTTCAACGCGTAATTTAATTTGGGCGTGCACATCTACCTGTTTTAGCTGATAAGCCATGATGACTTCGTCGATGGAACCAAAGATTCGGCCATCACCCTTTAGCTTGTTCTTGTTTAACATCGTCAGGTAATAAACACCCAAAACAATGTCCTTCCCGGGGGAAATAATA
>DATIUL010000274.1:0-2068 GCA_035466865.1 Anaerolineaceae bacterium
GAAATTGTCAATTTACCTGGGAACGTTACCATGTCTTCCCGGGATGGCACAGTCGTTTTGCTGGATGACCTTGTCCGCGAAGCCACTGAAAGAGCCCTGGCCGTAGTGCGTGAAAAGAATCCTGAGCTGGACCCGCAGACAATGCAGGAAGTTGCACGGACGGTTGCCATGGGTGCCATCAAATACCCGATGATCTCACGCGAGAACACCAAAATTGTGACCTTTGACTGGGAAACCGCGCTGGACTTTGAAGGCCAATCTGCGCCCTATATCCAATACGCCGTGGTTAGGGCCAAATCCATCCTCCGCAAAGCTGCCAGCATCAGCATTCATCCGCCCGAGTACGATTACCCGCTTAGCACGCCAGAAGTAAACCTGATCGAAAAGATTTCCAAGCTGCCGGATGAAATTCAGCGGGCTGCCAAGGAGATGAAACCTTCTTTATTGGCGGTTTACGCGTACGAACTGGCTCGCAACTTCAACGATTTTTACAATCAGTGCCATGTGCTTGGGGAGGCTGAAAAGGTGCAAAACGCGCGCCTGGCTCTCGTAGACGCAGCCCGCATCGCATTAGAGGACGTTTTGGTAATTTTGGGCATCAAAGCACCGCAAGTGATGTAAAATCCCACAGAACAAGCCTAAACAAAAGGAGATTGGATTTATGGAAAAACGTATTCGTACATTGATAATGGGTGCCGCTGGGCGGGATTTTCACAACTTTAACACCTTTTATCGTGACAACGAGAAATATGATGTTGTAGCTTTTACTGCCACCCAGATTCCCAATATCGACGGCCGTAAATACCCCGCTGAACTTGCCGGCCACCTCTATCCCAATGGTATCGATATTCACCCGGAATCCGAATTAGCTAACCTCATCAAAAAATATTCCGTTGATGAAGTTGTCTTTGCTTATAGCGATGTGCCTCATGAATATGTCATGCACAAAGCTTCTGAAGTAAATGCTTTGGGCGCAGATTTCAAACTGATGGGTGCCAATGCCACGCAGGTAAAATCCACCAAACCCGTAGTCGGCATTTGTGCCGTTCGTACCGGTTCCGGTAAGAGCCAGACTACTCGTGCCGTCTCCAAGATCTTGATTGACCTTGGCTACACGGTGGCAGCTATTCGCCACCCCATGCCCTATGACGACCTTGTCAAACAACGTGTGCAGCGTTTTGCCTCTTATGCGGACCTCGACAAGCACGAAACTACCATTGAAGAGCGCGAAGAATACGAACCTCATCTCGACAACGGCGTAATCGTTTACGCTGGTGTAGATTACGAAGCCATCCTGCGCGAAGCAGAAAAAGAAGTGGATATTGTGCTTTGGGATGGCGGAAATAATGATTTCTCCTTCTACAAAACTGACCTTCTGATTGTGGTTGCCGATCCTCATCGCCCCGGCCACGAATCCTCTTACTATCCTGGTGAGACCAATGTGCGTATGGCGGATATATTCGTGATCAATAAAGTTGATACCGCCAACCCGGAAGCTGTTATTTCCGTGCGCGAAAACTTGAACCGCCTCAACCCCAAGGCTATCGTCATTGAAGGCGCCAGCCCGCTCTTCGTTGATGACCCTGAAGCCATTCGCGGCAAACGCGTTTTGGTCGTGGAAGACGGCCCAACCCTCACCCACGGTGGTATGACCTACGGCGCTGGTTATGTGGCTGCTCGCCGCTTTGGTGCTGCTGAAATTGTAGACCCCCGCCCCTTCGCTGTCGGCACCATTGCTGACACCTACCAGAAGGACCCCAACACCGGCACCATTCTGCCCGCTATGGGCTATGGCGACCAGCAGATCAAGGACCTCGAGCAAACTATCGAGAACGCGGATGTGGATATGGTCATTATTGGTACTCCCATCGACCTTACCCGTGTGCTCACCATCAAAAAACCTTACCAGCGTGTGCGTTACGAACTGCAGGAAATCGGCACTCCCACCCTGTACGACATCCTGGGCAAGAAATTTGGCAAGAAAAAGTAAAATCTGGATTTCACTAGCGTGAACCAACAGGGCAGCTCTGGCTGCCCTGTGTTTTTTATACAAGTGCTTTGCGTTCTT
>DATIUL010000275.1:0-3797 GCA_035466865.1 Anaerolineaceae bacterium
CCCCCAAAGACAAACAGCGTAAAAACTGAGTTTAAGGAGCCCGAAAAATGAGCCCGCACAAAGTGATTATCACTGCTGCCATCAGCGGCGCAGAAGTAACCCAGGAAATGAACCCTGCCGTTCCATACACCATCCCGCAGTATGTGCGAGAGGCTAAAAGCGCGGTGGATGCTGGCGCGGCCATCATTCACCTGCACGCCCGTTGGGACGATGGCAAACCTACCCAGGACCGCGAACGCTTCCGTGAGATTATTACTGCCATTCAAGCGGCCTGCCCGCAGGTAATCATCCAGCCCAGTACGGGTGGCGCAACAGGCATGACTGCCGAAGAACGCCTGCAGCCAACAGAACTGAACCCCGAAATGGCAAGCCTGGACTGTGGCACGCTCAATTTTGGCGGTGATGAAATATTCATCAACACCGAGAACATGATCATTGATTTTGCTGCCCGCATGCGCGAGCGCGGCATCATGCCCGAGTTGGAGTGCTTTGATAAGAGCCACATTGACATGGCCCTGCGCCTCGTGCGCAAGAATTACATCACGGGACACCTGCACTTCAACATCGTGTTGGGTGTAAATGGCGGTGCCACAGGTACGGCGCGAGACCTGCTCTTCATGAAAGAATCGCTGCCTGAAGGCGCCACGTTCACGGTCTCCGGGGTTGGGCGCTGCCAACTGGAAATGAATGTACTGAGTATGTTGCTTGGGGGGCATGTGCGGGTGGGCTTTGAAGACAACCTGCGCTATGACCGTAACCGGAATGCGGTCAGTAATGGGGAGTTTGTGGCGCGCATCGCGCGTATCGCCAATGAACTGAACTTGGAAATCGCGACGCCTGCAGAAGCCAGGGAAATCCTGGGCTTGGCTGGGCGTTAATTAATCAAAAACGGAGAATAAGAAAATGACTATGGGAAATAAGTACGGCGCACACCGCGTGATTGAACCCAAGGGTTTGTTGCCCCAGGCCGCGCAAAAAATTGACAATACGATGGAAATTTATGATAACGAGATCCTGATTGATGTCTCTGCCCTTAATATCGATTCGGCCAGTTTCCATCAGCTCTGGGCTGCTTCAGACCAGAACGAAGCCACCCTCAGGGAAATGATCGTGGAGATTGTGGCCACACGCGGCAAAATGCAGAACCCCATAACGGGTTCTGGCGGTATGTTGATGGGTACTGTTGAGAAGATCGGCCCGGCTCTCAAAGACCGCAAAGATATTCACGAAGGTGATCGTATTGCGTCACTGGTTTCTCTATCACTCACTCCTTTGCGAATTGATGAGATTGTGGCTGTGCACCCTGAAATTGAACGTGTGGACATTAAAGGCAAAGCCATCCTCTTTGAAAGCGGAATTTACGCCAAACTGCCTGATGATATGCCGGAACCCCTGGCATTGGCAGCCCTGGACGTGGCTGGCGCGCCAGCCCAAACAGCCAACCTGGTTCGACCAGGCGACTCTGTGCTCATCCTGGGCGCAGGCGGTAAAAGCGGCATGCTTTGTGCCTACGAAGCCATGAAGCGTGTGGGTCCCTGCGGAAACGTGGTCGGGATGAGCCGCAATGACCGCCCCAAAGCCACCCTGCTGGACAATAAATTTGTGCATAAGTTCTTTGTGGCAGATGCCGCCAAACCGGTGGAAGTTCTTGAACGCGCCCTGGAATGCAACGATGGCAAGGAATACGACGTTTCCATTAACGTGGTCAACATCGAAGGCACCGAGATGTCTTCCATCCTGCCGGTGCGCGATGGGGGCACGGTTTATTTCTTCAGTATGGCCACCAGCTTCACGCGGGCAGCCCTGGGAGCGGAAGGCATTGGTAAAGACGTTCTGATGATCATTGGTAATGGGTACACCAAGAACCACGCCGAAGTGACCTTGCAGGAACTGCGTGAAAGCAAAGCCTTAAGGGATATCTTTGAGCAAAGCTACCTTTAGGCAAAGACCCAGGTAAAGACTCGGCACATTTACAGAATATCGCGAACGAAGGAGTTCGATGAAAGCTGAAGAAAAATACATCAATAAGAGCGGTCAGGCTCGCCGCCAGGCTCTATTCCCGGAGGTTTCCGAGGAAAAATGGAACGATTGGCATTGGCAGGTTCAGAACCGCATCACGGATATCGACACGCTTAAAGAATATTTACCGATGAGCCCTGAGGAAGAAGCCGGCGCGCGTAAAGCGCTCGAACACTTCCGCATGGCCATCACGCCCTATTACCTTACCTTGATCGACCCGGATGACCCATACGACCCCATCCGCCAACAAGCCGTGCCTACCGCCGCTGAAGCGCATCGCAACCCTGAAGACCTGGAAGATCCCCTTGAGGAAGATGGCGATTCTCCAGTTCACGGCCTCACCCATCGTTACCCCGATCGGGTGCTGTTTTTGATTACCGATCAGTGTGCCATGTATTGCCGCCACTGCACCCGCCGCCGGTTGGCTGGCCAGCAGGATGGCGCGCGCACGTTGAAGGAAATTGACGCTTGCATTGAATACATCCGCGGGAAATCGATGGTGCGCGATGTGCTGCTTTCCGGCGGCGACGCACTTCTCATGGGCCAAGAACGCCTTGAGTACATCCTGAGCAAACTACGTGAAATTGAGCACGTTGAAATCATCCGCCTGGGCACACGCACACCTGTGGTCATGCCGCAGCGCATCACCCCGGAATTTTGTGAAATGCTCAAGAAATACCACCCCGTCTGGCTGAATACGCATTTCAATCATGCCAACGAAATCACTCCCGAAAGCCAGAAGGCCTGCGCCATGCTGGCAGATGCTGGCGTGCCTCTTGGTAACCAATCGGTACTGCTACGCGGTGTCAACGACTGTGTGCACGTTATGCGCAAGTTGGTTAACGGCCTGGTTTACCTGCGGGTGCGGCCGTATTACATCTATCAATGTGACCTTTCTGTGGGGCTTTCGCATTTCCGCACCCCGGTCTCCAAAGGTATTGAAATCATCGAAGGTTTACGCGGCCACACCTCTGGCCTATGTGTGCCCACTTTCGTCGTGGACGCTCCAGGCGGCGGTGGGAAGATACCGGTGATGCCGGATTACCAAATTTCACAAGGCCCCGATCGTGTGATTTTACGGAACTTTGAAGGCGTCATTACCACCTATAAAGAGCCAGGCGAGTACCATCAGGATTGCCATTGTTCCGTTTGCAGCGGCAAGGAAAATATCCATATGATCGGCGTTTCAGGTTTGTTGGCTGGTCAAGAAATGACAATAGAACCTAAAGTGTTACTGCGCAAGGTAAAAACAGATGAGGGCTTACGCTACGAATGAAGCAGAGAACCTTGAAGGCGGCTTGACATCACCAAGCTTGTTCCTCCGAAAGGCCCAGCTCGAGGGGCTGCGTTCGCTTGCCCTGGTTGGGCTATCCAAGAATGCCGGTAAAACGACCTGCCTCAACCATCTCATCCGCGCCTGGCAAAAATCAGGGATCTCACGGCCGTTGGGAATCACCTCCATTGGCAGGGATGGTGAAGAAGAGGACGTAGTCAGCGGCCAACCCAAGCCCAGAATATTCATTTATCAAGGTACTTACCTGGCAACAGCCAAAAGTTCTCTCAGCCGCTGTGATGCCTTGCTCGACATTCTGGAACTCTCCGGTATCCGCACCAGTTTTGGCGAAGTGGTGATCTGCAAAGCGCTCAGCGATGGCTATGTGGAGCTGGCCGGCCCATCGCAAGCTGCTGATTTGCTCGCGTGCGAGCGCTTGTTGAGGGAACAGGACCCAAGCCTTTTCTTTGTTGTAGATGGCGCCCTCTCGCGGCGCGCCCAGGCC
>DATIUL010000276.1:0-4364 GCA_035466865.1 Anaerolineaceae bacterium
ATTGACGGTTTTTTTGAAGTAAGATTCTGCGAGTACAAAGTACGCATGATTAACCTGCGAAAGATAGGATGTTAAAGAATCCATGTGTTCCCCATGTGTCCGAACACCTGTTACCTATGTGTCCGGTCTATACATTGTCAAGGAGGGCAAAGGAACTTACTCTTCTCTGTTATAGACTGCAGGGGCAACTTAAACTTATCTGTGAAGTTTGTACTCTAATCACGGACACTATCGAGTGCGATTTCCGGTTTGCTCCATGAAGAAATCCCACATCAACTGCGTGGCGTCAACTTCTTGCGTTGTTTTGCCGGTAATAATCGCCGGTAGGGGTTTGCCGCCAGGCCAGGTGTGGCCGCCGTCGGCGACAGTGTAGAACACAACATCCGCCCCCTTGGCGCACCCACCATAACGTACCCCTCTGACATGCCCCTTGTCCAAGATGGCGGTCTCATTTAATGCACAGCCGTTCAAGCGGGCGTAATCCTCCACGAAAGTAGCAATATTTGGGAATGGAAGCGCGAAACTTCTGGAAGGACCGCCCTCAAACGGGACGATTTCATCCACCTTGCCGTGGAAAAAGATGCCAGGCACGCCACCAGGGCAATTATTGAAGTCCACAAGGTAAGCACCGGCCACTCCGCCAATGGCCGCGATGTGCTCCGGCATATCGCAAGCCAACTTCATCGCCATACCTCCCCCGTTTGAAAGCCCATTGGCAAAAATCCGGGTGGGGTCAATCGCGTAATCAGCGCTCAGTTTATCAATCAAATCCTCATAAAACAGGATCTCTTTCTTAACAGCCGCGGGGTCTTCTGGGCTGGACATGACCCGCCAGCGTTTCGGTAAACCCAGCCCGGAAGGATAGACCACGATGAAGCCCTTTTCATCGGCGAGGTGGTTCCATTGGCTCACCTCGGCCTGATTAGCGGGCCATTGGGCAAAACCGTGGATTGTTATTACCAGTGGTACCGGTTGGGAGGGATTGTAGGATTTAGGGACATAGAGCAGATAGTCACGCTTCTCTTCCGAAGAAATTAGATGCCCATTGGTGCGGTCGAGCAGATTCCAGATGAGCCATCCCAAGAGGATGATAACCATATTGCCGATCAGGATGAAAAGAAGGACCTTCAGAAAATTTTTCATTTTACCTTTGGGTTGAAAAGCGGTTCTGTCACAGGCAATTTTATCCTGCTTTCAGCTCCTGTGGCATCCTGGGTGGGCAGTTGCTCATTTACTGGGGGAGGGCGGTGCCACTTGGTGTTGGGATAAGCTAAAATTAGTTGCGGAAACATAGTGGTTTGAACCGTGCTAAAAGGCAACGGTTTGTGATTATTCCATCCTGGCGCAGGGCGGAAAGGTGGCTTGATGAAGACAGCGATATGGTGGATCCGGCGCGACATGCGCCTGACCGATAACCAGGCCTTAACTGAGGCCTTATGCCAGGCCGAGGTTGTGGTGCCGGTGTTTATCCTGGACCCTAAGCTGTTGGCCTCGCCCAATGTGGGGCAGGCTCGGCTGGCCTTTTTACTGGCTGGTTTGCGTGCCCTGGATGCCAGCCTGCGGGGCTTGGGCAGCGCGCTGGTTTTGCGTGAGGGAGACCCCCTGGCCATTCTGAGTGTGTTAAGAGCAGAAATCGGGGCGGAAGCCATCTTTGCCGAAGCCGATGTTTCCCCCTTTGCCTGCGCTCGGGACTTGCGCGTAGGTAACAAATTGCCTTTAATTCTGCTTTCGGGCTTAACCGTACATTCTCCCGAACGGCTACTAAAAGCCGACGGCAAGCCCTACACCGTTTTTACGCCATTCAGCCGCATGTGGCACGGCCAGCCATTCACTGGCAGCCTGTTGCCCGCACCAGAGCATTTACCAGCGCTGCCAGCGCTTTTCAGCCTGCCAATCCCTTCTGAACCCGTGCACCCAGCCGATAGTCCCTTCCCAGCTGGAGAGGCTGAAGCCCAAAGACGTCTCTCCGCATTTACAGAAAACACCATTTGGCGCTACACGGATGACCGCAACCGCGTGGCCCTTGATGGAACCTCCGGGCTTTCCCCTTACCTGCGCTTTGGAATGCTCTCAGCCCGTCAGGCCGCACAAGCTGCCATTCAAGCTGCGGGTTGGGCGCGGAATGAAACCGAACGCCAGGGGGCAGAGACCTGGCTGAACGAGCTGATCTGGCGCGAGTTCTATGCCGCCATCCTCTACCACTTCCCGCAGGTGCGCCGTATGGCTTTCCGCACGGAACTCAGGCAGATCCCGTGGCGCAACGACCCGGCCGAGTTTGAGGCATGGCGCGGGGGGCACACCGGCTACCCGGTGGTGGACGCGGCCATGCGCCAGATGAACGCCACAGGTTGGATGCACAACCGCGCGCGCATGATTGCGGCCTCTTTTTTGGTCAAGGATTTGCTGATCGATTGGCGTTGGGGGGAACGCTACTTCATGCAGCAGCTGTTGGATGGCGACCCGGCCTCCAACAACGGCGGCTGGCAGTGGACAGCCGGTACGGGTACGGATGCCGCGCCGTACTTCAGGGTCTTCAACCCCATTTTGCAAGGGCGCAAGTTTGACCCCGATGGGGCGTATGTGCGCCGCTGGGTACCGGAGCTGGCCAGAGTGCCAGATAAGTATATTCACGCCCCGTGGGAGATGCCCGAGGTTGTGCAACAGGCGGCTGGCTGCCTGTTGGGGCGGGACTATCCCATGCCGATTGTGGACCACCAGCAAGCGAGGGAATGGGTTATTGCCGCGTACAGGCAGCGTGAGCTGTGATACTCGTTCTCTTTGAGGCGGACATCGGCCATAAGTCTCTGAATCCGAATTCATCCACACAAACGACCACGGGTGTATGGCTATTGGTGGCGAAAATGCTGCTAAGGTTATTCTTACCGTTGGTGTGAGAATACAAATACTCAAGCACAATCATGTGCCATTTATTAATGGAAGGAAGATCAATGCATACAGAACCAAGCAAGCTGCCATGAAAGAGGCCAAGCCTGGCATCAGAGTGTATAATTCCCAAGACGGATAAAACACAACAGCCCAAGAGGGAAACATTATTGGCCAGAACTGCTTTCAGAAAATATTTATGCATAATTCAGGATTCGCTTTGTGAAAATTTCTATAAATCAAATTTCAATCCCTGAAATGGGGTGATCCACCTACCATTACAAAATGATCTTAAGCTTTATTTACAAACTTTTTCCTTTAACCATGCAAAAATGCAACTCAAGATAAACGTGAACATCTCGAACATAATTCTCATTAGAACACATGCTCATGCCTAATTTTTTTGATTTAATCCTTGAACATAAACGAAAAAAAACGTTGAGGAAAATTGCACGTCAACAATATGAAACCTCGCGTGGATTTGCCCATCTCAGCATTCTTCGTTCTGCCAAAATCGTAATAGATAGAAGATTAGGTCAATTTGAAAAAGGTTTACTTTCCTACCAAAACGACCTGAAAAAGTTGACGCTGGAAACAAACGATGAGCTGGAAAGAGCACTTGAAAAAAATATTGTGCTGACCCGGCTTCAGGAAGTACCGGGCATTGGACCTCAGTTGAGCAACAGAATTGTGTCAAACTCTTTTCGTGGTCATATTCGAGATTTAAAACTTGCATCAAGTTCTGTTCCAGGAATTGGCGGATCAAAACAATATCTCATTAATAAATGGGTGGAAAACTATATCGCGCAATTACCGGATTTATTGCAGAAACCATATGCTGGTAAAAATGAAATTGTCAGTGAAGCGGATAGAAAAAGAAAAGAAAT
Organism: Anaerolineaceae bacterium; assembly: GCA_035466865.1. GTDB lineage: Bacteria > Chloroflexota > Anaerolineae > Anaerolineales > Anaerolineaceae > Mesolinea. Next base: position 3,771 of record DATIUL010000276.1, read on the forward strand.
TCTGGACTCAATCGATAGAATTCGAGATAAAAAATCTAGTTTACTCATTCAACAACGGACAATCAAGACTTGGATAGTTGAATTGGAAAAGGTAGATGAGAAAGATTTCCTCACAGCGATGATTTCTCCAGAAATCGTAGAAAATGATTTAGTTTCATTCCAAAAGGGTATTTTTGCTGATTGGGAACAAATACCAGATTGGTTCAAAGACATTTGTGTGTTAGCGAGCCGTGAAAATGTTTGAAAACTTAAAATTATTACTCCAAAAAACAGTTGTAAAACCGATTAAATTGTCTTTTGAATTGGATATGGATTCTGGTGGATTCCATCATGTCAGTGTTTTCAAGGTAAGTGAAAATGGTTCTGAAAAAATTATAAATCCCCAATCTCTTCTTGCACCTGGATATCATGAGGAATACCAAAGGGGAAAAAGTCACGAATTTCTACTGCTTGACCCCCAGGATAGGCATACTCTTCTTTCTTTACAAAGTTTGAATCCTGAAACTCAACCCGATGGGACGATGGTATTTGAGGTGATACCACCAATTCTTAAATATCTACGAAGGAAGAAAATCGTTGAGTCATCAGCCGCTA
>DATIUL010000277.1:0-1527 GCA_035466865.1 Anaerolineaceae bacterium
TGAGCCTGTAATAACGCGGCGTCTGCCAGCACTTGTTCGCGAGGTCGGCTCACAAGGGGACCTTTGATAAATGGAATGGCACAAAATGCACAACTACGCCGACAACCATCGGCTATCTTGAGGTACGCGCTTGAGCCCTGAATGGCAACCGAATTTACGTCAGCCTGGTTGACAATCCGTTGATATTCCGGGAAGTAAACTTGGGTTTCTTTAGTTTCATTAGTCTCATTTTCAAGAGCGCTGAGAAGGGTGGTGAGGTCATGCAGATTGCGTGTGCCAACCAAGCCATCAATGCCTTCCACCTCATCCAATAGCGCTTCTTTATAACGTTCAGAGAGGCATCCTGTCACGATTAGTTTTTGGCCGGGCTTCTTCTGTTTTGCAGCGGCGCGGATGGTCGCAAAGGACTCTTCACGAGCGTCATGAATAAAGCCGCAGGTATTGACGAGGATGAACTTTGCTTTGGAAATTTTCTCAGTGGCAAAGAGGTTGCGCTTGCCCATCAGTTGGGCGTAACTCTGGGAATCAACCAGATTTTTAGCACAACCGAGGCTGATTATGTGAAAAGTGTTTTCGGGTATTTTTTTCATGGGTTTGGGGTTTGGGTTGGTGGTGTTTGGGTTGGTGTAGTCAGAGGGTTGCTTGTACCTTCTGTTGCTTGAATTTGTTGGAATTGATTACTCAAATTGGTCATTCCTGAAGCCGTAAAATTGACCCTGGCAAGTGTGCCGATGGGGCCAAAACCAGGAATTTCCTGATTGTTCAATATGGCAGTGAAGCCTGCAGCATTTCCTGTTTCGAGCAAAATCCCATCTTTGGCGGTATATTGGATCGCCTTGCCGGCTGCCAAACGGCCATTAAAGACCTCTTCACCATCAATGAAAATGCGCACCCACTCTTGTGAAGTGGGGATGAGCACAAGTTGAACTGGATCATCCGAGACGATCGGGATGTAAAGTGGAGTTGCAGTTGCTTTGGGCTCAGAGGTTTCCTGAGTCAACATGGTAAGCAAGGCGCTTTCCGTGGAAACCCCACTTGGAGGCTGGGGAGATTCAGCCAAAACCTGGGCGAGATCCGGCAGAGGAGTCTGAATAGGTTCAGCCGCCCGGGTGGAAGCCATGCGTGCCATTCCCCAAATCAGGAAGCCCATCATGCCGATGATGAGGAAGCTGCCAAAGAATAAATCAAGGGTAAAGAATTTTTTTAGAGCAACCGAGATGGGTGAAAGCACTTTAGCTTCGCGTGGGGTTTTCTGGGGAATTTTTGCACTTTCCAGGCGGTGAAACTGCAGAGCTTCAGCATATTGACCCAAGATAACATCCTTATCTAAATTGAGGAATTGGGTATAACTTTGCAGGTAACCTTTGGCTTGCATGCTGTTACTAAAATAAGCCAGGTCTCCCCTTTCAAGCGCCTGAAGCTGATCCCGCGGGATGCGAACCTGGTTGGTGATCACATCCCAGGATATGTTCAGGTAGCGCCGGCGTTCAATAAGCTGCTTGCCAATTTCCATTAGCAAAGCTTTTG
>DATIUL010000278.1:0-2373 GCA_035466865.1 Anaerolineaceae bacterium
TGCGTTTGAAATTATTTTGACTATTTCAAACCGGACTGAATTCAAGATTCTTTTACAATTATCATTTATATGACAAAATGTTGTTTATCGAGCTTGTTCGTAAACGCTAAACTTTAGAATGCCTTTACGTCAACCTCCAGCTAGAAAAACTTGTTGACTAAAGGCAAAAATTAGGTGCTTGCCACCCACGTGAGCATGCTTTGGTCTTATCGTCCTTAAAAAACAAATCGGCCATGAAACTGGTCAAAAACAATTAGGGAGTACCCTCCCAAAACAGAGGGCTCCTTGTTCATCTGCGGGAATAAGAGCTTCCAGCAGGGTAGAATCTCAGGTGAGTTGGATTAATCGCCAGGAGGAGTGAGTATGCAGAATGATCGGATTTTCAAGATGAAGTTTGCCAATCTCTACCCACTTTACATCCAAAAAGCGGAGAGGAAAAATCGGACCAAAGCAGAGGTCGACCAAATTATTTGCTGGCTCACAGCATATTCCCAGGCAGAGCTGCAGCAGCAGATTGAAGAAGGGAATGACCTTGAAACATTTTTTGCCCAGGCACCAGCCCTAAATCCGAACAGCCCCCTGATTACAGGCCTTGTCTGCGGTGTGCGCGTGGAAGAAATTGAAGATCCACTGATGCAAAAAATCCGTTATTTGGATAAGCTGATCGACGAACTCGCGAAGGGTAAAGCGTTGGAGAAAATCTTGCGGCACTGATGCTATGATTGCTGCAGGGTACTACTAACAATTCTTAAGACTCGCGGGCCAATGAGGGAACTTGGAAATGAAAATCAAGTTGCTTGAAGATGACTCTGACGTTCAACAGATGCGTGAGCTAATCAAAAAGCTTGCCGCTGAATCCACCGTTATGGACTTTGAAGAGGTCATTACCCTCGCTTCCGTACGGAGCAGAACCCGCTTGTGGACAGATAACGATGCTATGGCCGCCTTTGCCTATGTGGATGATTACAGCAACCTCCAATTCGAAGTAGCCCCGGAGTACCGTACCCCCCAACTCATGCAGCAGATCGTGGATTGGGGCCTTGCATGTGTGAGGAAGCAAAACGAATCCAGTGGCGAGTTAGGGACCCTGGATGCTGTCTTCAAGCCAGAAAACCGCTGGCAAATTGAGATGCTAAAGCAGCATGGCTTCCAGGAAGATCAAATTCGCTCCTTGCACTATGCGCGCGACCTGACCGCTCCCATTATCGAACGCCCGCTCCCACCGGGCTTCAAACTGCGCTACGTGCAGGGTGAGGCCGAAGTTCCAGCCCTGGTTGCCCTGCACCGGGCTGCCTTTGGCACTGAGAACATGACCCCTGAAGCCCGCCTGTCGATCATGCGCGCGCCTGGCTATGAACCTGATCTCGACCTTGTCTTGGTCGCCCCGGATGGCCAACTGGCCGCCTTCTGCATCTGCGGCTTTGAGGATGAAGAAAAAAACATTGGCTACACAGACCCCATCGGCACCCATCCACGTGATCAAAGGCTAGGCCTAGGCAAAGCCATCGTCAGCTCGGGTCTGCTGGCCTTGCAGGCCCGCGGCGCAAAAAAAGTGAAACTGGGAACCAGCAGCGAAAATATTGCCATGCGCCGCCTGGCCGAGAGCTTGGGCTTTGGGGTGGTCTCCGAAAGTATCTGGTTCTCCAGGCAGGTTCCATAATTGTCCATTCCACTTCCTTAACCTAATGAGCGGAAAAGTTTGATAAGGAGTAAAACAAATGCCAGTACCCACACAACCCGCAAAATCAGCCTTATTGGTAATCGATGTTCAAAAAGGCCTCTTCGAAAAATCCACACCGATCTACAAGGCAGATGCGTTGTTGGAGAATATAAACAGTCTCATCGACCGTGCCCGTCAGGCAGGCGTGCCAGTGCTCTTTATCCAGCACTCCAGCTCAAAAATCCTCGAAAAAGGTTCTGATGGCTGGCAGTTGCACCCGCGCGTTCAACCCCTGGCGGATGAGCCCATCATCCACAAACTGCACGGTAATGCCTTTGAAGACACAACCCTCCAGGAAGAGCTCACGAAAAGAAAGGTCAGCAGCGTTGTCGTGACCGGCCTGGTAACCCACGGCTGTGTGAAAGCCACTTGCTTGGGCGCCCTCGATTTAGGCTACCAACTTGTGCTGGTCAGCGATGCGCACAGCAGCTACAGCAAAGATGCCTCCCAAATGATTGAGAAATGGAACAATGCGCTCCATGAAAAAGGAGCGCTCTTGCAGCAAACACGCCAGGTGAAATTTTTGTAAGTCGAGTCTTAGCTCTCGGTTGGCTTTTCACCCTCTGGCTCCAGATGGGTGCTAATTTTTGGTGTTGGCCAATCGCCATCCTCACCTGCCATATTCAAACCGTGGTCACCGTTTATGGCCTCAT
>DATIUL010000279.1:0-2391 GCA_035466865.1 Anaerolineaceae bacterium
AATTTCATGCCCATACCTCCATTTTTTTGATAGAATTTAACCTCTAATAGCCACCTGCAAGATTATCTTCTTAAGAAGAGTAAATGTGAAAATATATCTACTATTGAATTATTTCAAGTTTCGGACTTGCCTTTAAGGACGCCATTGAAGCAGATAAATAATTGAAATAATTTAATTTTAACGTGAAAAGCCTTTCGCTTTCTGATACATTGGAGTTGCGAAATACCTAATGATATCAGGAGGGAAAGGCTCAAATGGATCGTGACCAATATTACCAGGAGCAACAAGAGGCAAAACGACGGCATGACCGGATTTCTTTTTTCATGGAAGATTTCAAGGTCGGAAGGCTGCTGGGCGGCAGCGGGATTCGCAAGCTGCGAGGAGCAAAACCGCTTGCGGTGTTCACCGCTATCTTTACGTTGCCATTCGGTGGAGTCAATTTCTTCCGGGGCATCGTCAACAACCGCACACTGGGATTTCAGAAGGATTCCGTCTACGAATTCCTCAAGAATCCTCGGTATAACTGGCGGAAGTTCCTGCTGGCTCTTGTGGCGGTGGTGGTCCGGTTCATGGATGTGCTGACTAGTGAACAGCGTGAGAAGGTGTTGATCATCGACGACAGCACCTATGACCGCTCCCGCTCCAAGGTGGTTGAACTGCTGGCCTGGGTTCATGACCACAACAGGAACCGGAGCCTGAAAGGATTTAAACTCCTGACTCTTGGCTGGTCCGATGGAGTGAGTTTTCTGCCGTTGGATTTCACCCTGTGCTCCTCGGCCAAGGCAAATAAGCGGATCCAGGGCATCAAGAAAGAGCTGGACAAACGCTGCTGCGGGTACAAGCGCAGGATGGAGGCCATGGTCAAATCCACGAAACATCTGGAACCCATGGTGAAAAGGGTGCTGGCCCGTGGAATACGGGCCGACTACCTCCTGATGGACAGTTGGTTTGCTTTCCCCTCGATTCTGGCCACCCTCGGTAAGCACCTGCCGGTGATCTGTATGGGCAAGGATATGCCCCAGGTGTTTTACCGTCACCAGGAGCAATGGCTGACCTTGGGCCGTTTGTTCAGCAAATTGAAGAAGCGACCCGGCAAAGCGCGGATTCTCGCCAGCGTGATTGTCGAGACCAAGAAAGAGCAGAAGATAAAGATCGTTTTTGTTCGTCACCGCCACAAACGCCAGTGGCTGGCAATCCTGTCGACCAAGATTGATCTTGCCGACGAGGAGGTTGTCAGGATCTACGGTAAGCGGTGGGACATCGAGGTGTTCTTCAAGATGATGAAACATTACCTCAACCTTGAACGGGAAACCCAATTGCGGGATTTTGACGGCATCATTGGACATATCACCATTGTCATGAGCCGCTATATCTTCCTGGCGTTTGAGCAGCGCTGTCATGACGATCCCCGAACGCTCGGTACCCTCTTTTTTGCCTGCAGGGAAGAGAGGCGGGACCTGAGCCTGATTGAAGCCATGCAAAGACTCCTCAGCCTCGCTTTGGACAAAGTCAGGGCTGCTGGAATAATCGCAGAATGTGCAGTGCTTGCCCTTGTTGATGCAGTCATGAGCGTTGCCGTTGATATGCTGAAAACAGGAAAGAGGTTTGTGCAAATTAACAACATGATAACAGATTTTTAGGTCAAGTCAGAAACTTGAGATTAATTTTAGTGGCTCTGAATGAAAATCAGCAAAATTTGAGGTGAAGCCTTGCCCGAGTTGGCATTGCGACAAAAAATTAATGCCATCTCCCCATCAAGACGTAAATGCTGAAACAAGGCGAGCAGGCAAGGTATCAGGCTGAGTTTCATTCAGAGCCATAAAACCTTTTTTCAAGGATGGAGTATGAAATGTACACTGAAGAGGATGCCAGGAACTACAATCAGGCCAAGAATACAAAGAACAACACCGTACCCTGTGCTACCTGCCGCAAGACGATCCCGATGACCGTCGAACGCCATATTGGATTTGGGGTCTACCAGTGTTATGAGTGCGGGGAAAAAGAAAACAACTTTCTGAAGAAAATCAAAGGTTGAAGCCTGCTCTCGCGCTACAGCACCCCGAGAAACATAGCCAAAGCTCCGAGCAGAGAATGAGAAAGCGAGATGCCCCAGATTGATGGCCATCGCAGGTAAATGCCCCCCCAGACTAAACCGCTGGCAAAAGTGATCAGGAGTAACACTGGATGGTTGTAGATGATGTGGAGATAGGAGAAGGTGATGGTTGAAATCAGGACCATCATTATGGGACCAATGTTCCGACACCTCTTCATCTCGGCAAACATAATACTTCGAAAAATGAGTTCCTGAACCGGCCCGAGGATGACGATGTAAAAGAGAAAACAAGTAAGAGAATAGCTGTATTCTCGAGGCATCAACATGCCTGATCGATA
>DATIUL010000280.1:0-2545 GCA_035466865.1 Anaerolineaceae bacterium
AGCGTGCCGGGATTGTTGATCCACTTGAAGGTATATGGATGATAGAAAGTCACGGTGCTGCTTACACTCGATAAGCCTTTGTTTATTCCAGGGAACAGAGGGCTTGTGAGCAATATTATCGCAAAGACCAGTATGAACGGCACCCAGGCCATTACTCCCTGTTTCAAAGGTATTTTTTCTGCATCCTTGGCTGCAGTCTCCTTATGGAATAATTTTGCCCAGCCTATTGTGGCTGCCAGGCATACTACTGAACCGAGTATTGCAGGGAGCTCAGCTCCTATATACTTTGCAGCCAGCACCTGCGGTATTGCAAAAGACAATCCCGATACCAGTGAGATTAAAAACACTCCTTTGATCGCCTTTACGCTCCTGCCTGTGAGCATAACCAGTACTATAGGCACCAGCACTATCAGTATTCCAAGCTGGGATGCAACCGCATAGCTCAGCATATTCGGATCCAGGTTCGTAAGCTTTGCAAGCGTTGAAACCGGAAGGCCTATCGCACCGAAGGCTGTAGGTGTCGTGTTGGCTATGAGACAGATTATTGCTGCAAAAACAGGGTTGAAACCAAGGGCTGCCAGGATGCTGGCCGGAATAGCAACCGCTGTGCCGAAACCTGCTATTGCTTCGAGGAATCCGCCGAAGCCCCATGCCAGTATAAGAACCAGTATCCTTTGATCCGTGCTGACGCTTGTCATCATCTTTTTGATTACATCCATGCTCTTGGTGTGTAGGGACAGGTTGTAGATAAACACAGCTGCTATAATTACAAGAATTATTGGCCACAGAGCGCTTGCGACTCCCTCAACTCCTGCCTTAACTGCATCCATTACCGGCATTTTCCAAACCAGAACCGCTAATACAAACGTTATCATGAGAGTTACAGGTGTTGCCTTATGGCCAGGTGTCTTCACAACACCCAGGGAAACCATTAGCCAAATTATTGGTATTAAGGCGATGCAGAATAAAAGATACATGTTCATGATTGACCCCCTAATTGTTTTTTGAGCTGATTTGTTGAGTTGTTACTTTGGTATTATGGTATTATGGTCTGACCACTTTTTATTTATAATAGCACACTAATTTTGAATAGTCTATAATAGTTAAAAATATAACACAATTTTTTGAAAATTTAATCAAATAAAAAAACCAGCCTTATTAGTGAAGTTGTAAGATTAAAGTAGACATGTAAAAATCATGTCTACTTTTTTTCGTGATAAAATATTTATGGAAGGATGTGATTAAATGGCAAGGCCAAAAGGCGGTAAGAACAGAACTTGGACAAAAGAGGAAAAACTGCGTATTGTTCGCAGATACTTAGATGAAGGCATTGGATCACCTAGTTTAGCAAAAGAAGAACATATTTCAGATGGTATGATAAGATCATGGATTCGTAAATATTTGAATGAAGGTGAGGATAGCCTTGAGAACAAAAGGAAAACAGGTAATCAATTCTCTGCACTTCATACCAGTAAATCAATGAGTGAACTTGAAAGACTTCGTCTAACGGTAGCAAAGCAAGAGATTGAGATAGAAAGGTTAAAAAAAGGATACATAGTGAAAGGAGCTGGTGCAAACAAGGAATTCGTTACCACAAAAGATGCGAGTACGAAATCATAGAAAAATTAAAGGACAGATATCCCATCAAGGCGCTCTTTGCCTTGATGCATGTTAATCGTTCAGGGTACTATAAGTGGAAATCCCGCCAGGGGGTTAAGAATAGATACGCCCAAGACAGGGAACTTCTCATAGAGCTTCTAACGGAAGCCCACAGAAAACACAAATCATATGGCTACCACAGGTTGGCTGCAGTCATACGAAGAGAAACCGGATGGCTGTTCTCAGACAATCTTGCACATAAATGCTGTAAGATAAGCGGAATTAGCTCAAAAGTAAGGCGCTACAAATATAGACGAGCTGGGGATGAGCATGTCATTTACCCTAATATAGTCAGAGGAAAGTGGAACGCCTCAAGACCCTTGGAGATTGTAGTTTCCGACATGACATGTTTACGCTATAGGGGTAATTTGTATGAGTGGACCTATATCTTAGATACATATAACAACGAAATTATCTCAAGTCATTTGTCTTCTAGACTAGGTGATAGACGCACATATTTTTCATGTTTGAAAGATTTGGCTAAAAAAATTGAAGAACAAACAACCCCGGTCGTTTTGCACACGGATCAGGGGGCAGTCTATTCTTCAAGAGCATTTGCTAAAGCTCATGATAATTGTAACATAATCCGCTCAATGTCGCGAGTGGGAACTCCAACAGACAATCCGATTATAGAAGCAATAAATGGCTGGATCAAGGACGAAATGGCAGTTGACTTCAAATTTTGGGAAGAAGATGATATATTCAATTTTGTCACTAGATATGTTGATTACTACAATAATGACAGGCCGGCATATGCATTAAACTATCAAAGCCCCGTTCAGTATAGAACTGAACGAGGCTTTGGTTAGACTGTTTTTTTATTGTCTACTTTGTGTTGACAACTTCAGAGGCCTTGGCCGATTACTATCGGAACGTGGAACTGGCG
>DATIUL010000281.1:0-13848 GCA_035466865.1 Anaerolineaceae bacterium
CGCGGCTGACAGGAAAAACCAAGAACCAGGTCCGAGGATCTGGTTCTCGTCCATCACCAATTGCATTTATCGAGAGCTTCTAGGGTCTTAATTGTGATCCTCTTGTCTTGAGAGAAAAGGACAGATTTCATTGGAAAATGGAGGCATCCGCCTATCGCAAATCCCTGTTAACTATCTTTATTGGCTGCTCTGTTCTGGATCAACCTGTGTTTTCGTGAGCCCGCAGTCATAAAACGCCAGGCTGCCTTTGTACTGGTTAGCCAGGTTATTTGGGCGTTGTTTTTTGTGTTCTCAAGAACCCTGGGGATAAAGAACTTTGCCACCGTTTCAGGTCTATCACCCAGGATATTAAATATCTTAATGAACCTATCATCCGTCATCATCTCGGATTCTTTTCCATCAGAAGTTTTTGTAATGAAATCGGTCAGCATCATGCCTGGTGATAAGCGCCCAACGATTATGCCAGAACCTTCAAGTTCCTTGGCAAGCCCTTTCATAAAGTATGTGAGCGCATGTTTGGTCGTACCATAAAGGATCGAATGCAGTTGGATCATGTTATTAGAGCCAAGGCCTTCCATGCTGTATATCGCGCCGTGCCCCTGGTTTAACATACCCTTGGCAGCAACCTGTGAACCGAATATCATGCCGGTAATATTGGTTTGAATAATGTTTTTGGTGCAGGACTCTTCTGTTTCCCACGAACACACATGCGGAGCGTTTTGACCTGCATTATTAATCCAAATATCTATTCCGCCCCATTTGCAAACAGATTGCCCCCAAAGCCTTTCCAAATTCGCCTTATCCTGTACATTGCAGGATACGTAGATGTATTTGCCTTCAAAAGGTAAAAGTGTACTTTTATTTGCTTCGCCGAGTTCTTCTGCCCGGCCGGATAATGTAACGTTGCAACCTGCCCGCAGAAATTCCGTTGCCATCGCAAACCCGATACCGCGCGTACTGCCTGTAATTACAATATTTTTCAATTGTGTTTCTCCCTAAATCAGTTAATTCATGACCTATGCTGGTTTATTACTTTAGTTATCAATATTTCAACGAGTGATAGATAAAACCAGATATTTATAACTGGTCCTTTGAATCATCACTTGCAGGCGTGTCGTTCTCTGACGGACTTCCGGGTTTTGGCCTATCGCTTCCACGCATCCGCATTGGGTGATCACGCAGTTTGTCGTCTTCAATAGCTGGATCTTCAAAGAAGATATTATCTTCAAAACGCACATCGTTCATGATCTTGCGAGGATAGTTACGAATTTCATCAGTGGTTTTGACAACTTCACGAAAGGTCGCGTTTTTCTTGAGTTTTGCCAACCAGAGGCCAAGATCTTTAGCTGTTTTTGTAATTCGATCCGGTCCAAGCAAAATAAACCCGATAATCAGGATAAATGCAATCTCAGGCCAACCCAAGTTTAGAAAAGGCATTCTATACGGCTGTAAGTGCCTTTACTTCTGATCGTTCTTATCTTTTGATTCATTGGTCTCGTTGGGATCTACAGGTTTTTCTCCTGAGTTCAGGCCATCCTTGAAGGCCTTTACACCCTTACCCATTTCTCCTGCAACCCGACTGATGCGGTCAACACCAAAAACCAAAAGGACAATCACAATAATTAGAATAGCTTCAGGCCATCCGATACCCATAAATTACTCCTTTGATGCGGCGGTACGATTCGTTTGTGCCAGCCGTGCTAACAAGATACTCAGTAAATATAATCCAAAAAGAGGGATCATAAAGATCGCCATGTTGACAGGGTCAGGCGTGGGAGTGATTATTGCTGCCAACAATGCAATGGCGATGATGGCAATACGCCATCCTTTGGTCATCTGGCTCGCGGAAATGAAGCCAAAGCGCGCCAGGATATAGAAAATGAGTGGTATCTCAAAACTTACCGCGATCCAAAAAATCAGATTGACTGTGAAATCGAAATAGGAACGAATACGGATGATAGTCTGGATATTCAACAACCCTGAGAAAAATTGTATCGCCGGCGGCAGCATAACCAAGAACGCAAAGATGGCCCCGCCAATAAACAGGAAAGTGACAAAGGGGATGGCGATCAGTAATCCTTTTTTTTCTCTTGGAGTCAAGCCCTTGCCAATAAAGAGAAAAAGCTGATAGAAAATCCATGGCGATGCCAGGATAACCCCACCAAGCAGTGCAACCTTCATATACACCTGAATGGTTTCAGTTACATCGATGGCCTGCAAATGTGTGATCCCACCAATAGGAAACGCCAGAAAATCAATCAATCGGGGTGTAAATATGAGGGCTACGCCTACGCCAACTGCCAGCCCTATGAGGCTTAAGAGTAAATTGTGGCGCAATTCCTCAAGATGACCCCCCAAGCTCATCTTGGTTTCAGTGTTCGTTTCCATATCCTGATTATATCCAAGCTTAACCTGGCAAGTCAGCCTTGCAGAAGCGTTCTATAAGATGGTCTATTTCACGCTGTCCGCCCTCATCCAGATCGATAACCTTTATTCCGGGGTACTTTTCTTTGAAAAACGAGATGAAGGCTGGCCTGAAACTGACGATGCCCAATTTGAAACGATCTTCTTTCAACAATTCCATCGCCGCTGGCCAACCAGTATTCACTTCAATTTCGGCTGGTCCAATTTCATCGATAATTAGTAAATCACTTTTTACAGATCGCTTTATATGGTCGTTTACGAGTTCAAAAACATCGGGATCCATCCACCATTGGCCGATCGGAAACCAATTTTTCCGTTTTTCAAGTAATCCAAGGATTTGGGGTTCTCCATCGGGAAGCAAACATACTTGCATACCAATCTTTTCATTTTCCTGGAATATGGCTGGGCAGTAAAAACCAAAAAGTGAAATACCAGCATTTTGGGCTGCTTTAATGATGGCCTGAATAGACTTTGTCTTCCCAGACCCGCTTTTGCCGGTCAGGCCTATTAGCTCTGCCAATCAAATACCGTTCCCAATTAACCGCCGTGTGGTCTCAAGCATTAAGGCAATTCCAATGGGCAAACAACGTTCATCAATATCAAAGCGAGGGTGATGATGGGGAAAATCCTTGCCTTCCCCACCGTTAGCGGACCCGATAAAAATGAAAATACCAGGAATTCTTTCCAGAAAATAACTCATGTCTTCTGAGCCAGCAGTTCGATAATTCTCGTCAACTGTCAAATCAAGGCCCATGGCTCGGCTTGCTTCCAGGGCAACTTTCGTAACTTCAGGATCGTTGATCGTTGGAGGTATGGTTCCTCTATTTTCAAGGGTGCCTTTGCATCCCATTCCCGCTGAGACCTGCTCGACAATCTCCTTAGCCCGCCGGAGCATGATTTCTCTGCCCTCTGGTGAGTATGTGCGTAAAGTCGCCAGCATTTCTACAATCGGGGGAATAATATTGCTGACACTTCCGGCATGGATGCTACCAATCGAAAGCACAGCGCTATCAAATGGACTCAAATTCCGTGAGACGATACTCTGCAAGCTCATAATGACGTTTGCAGCCGCAAGGATGGGGTCTTTTACCAAGTTAGGTACGCCACCATGGCCGCCTTTGCCTTCAATTTTGATGCTTAGCTCATCACAACCTGCCATGACTGGACCAGCGGTCAACCCTAACCATCCGATTGGTTTTTCATTCCAAACATGCATACCGAGCACATAGTCTGGTCTTGGATTTTCCAGCACACTATCCTCAATCATGGCCATAGCACCAGCTCCGATTTCTTCTGCTGGCTGGAAAACAAGCTTTATGGTGGCAGGGAATTCAGATCTGTAGCGCATAATTAAGTCGGCAATTGCCAACCCGCTTGCAATATGGGCATCATGACCGCAGGCATGCATATGTCCTTCTTCAAGGCTTTTGTATGCCACCTCGTTATCTTCAAGAATGGGAAGTGCATCCATGTCAAAGCGCAGCATGATGACCGGCTTATCCGCCTCAGCTTGTGATAGCCCGATGACCCCCGTTTTTCCAATGCCGTTCGTAACCGAAAAGCCAAGTGTTTCCAGGCGGTTGGCAACAAATCTGGCTGTATCAAATTCGTTGAATGCTAATTCAGGATGTTGATGGAGGTAGCGTCTATCTTTACTTATCTGAGGTAAAAGATCCCGAGCTTCATCGAGGATTTTCAAGCTAACCTCCGAAGATAATACGTTTGAATCCTTCTTTATAGGGTTCCTGTGCGTCACCTCTGCGCGCGGTCAGGCGCTGAAGAAGCACATCGGGGTCTCCGATTTGGGAGTGATGTTCGCATAAAGCCTGATAACGCGTTTTCCAGAATGCTTCTACGTCGAGAAGAAGATCAGGTTCACCCGTTAGACATAACCAAAGTTCCTTAACTTGCCAAGGCATCAAGCCCTCTTGCATCAGTTCCGGGAAAAAACTGGCATTTCCAACGGCTGGGAACAACGAATCCACAACGATTTGGCCAGCCATCCTATGATCTGGGTGGTTGACGTAACGTCCATGACTAAAAAGCATTTTTGGATCAGATGTTACCAGGATGTCGGGCTGCACTTTACGAATGAAAGCAACAAGACGCTTATGAATCTCAAAACCGCCTTGTAGAAAACCATCCGGATAGCCAAAATAATCAATCTCGTGAACGCCCAAAACTGCGGCGGCATTTTTTTGTTCGATTTTCCGAATAGCGGGCAATTGATTCCAATCAGGATAAGCAGCGCTTACACCCCTCGAGCCATCGGTTAACAAGCCATATTGAACTTTGTACCCAGCTGAAGTCCACGAAGCGATTGTAGCCCCCATGAAAAATTCTGGGTCGTCGGGATGGGCCAAAATTACTAAAATCTTGGTTCTGGGCGCCCAGTTTAACTCTTTTTGATCCATTCTCTTCTCGGTTTCCTGAATTTTTGGACTTGTGGTTCGCTGCTTAAGCCTTCCACCTGTCCAGCTGATTTTTCAACCACACTGCGATTGTCTTGCGGGCTCACTCGCCCAGTTTGGGAAGGGCTTGCCTGGTTAACGCCTCCGGGTTGTGGCGTTTTATCCCGTTTATTATCCCAATTGCGCCTTTTGTTCTGGTTTCGATCCGATCTGCCCGTCTGCTTCGCGGAAGCATCTCCAGCTACTACACCAGTATTTCCTATTTGAGACGGTCTGGTATTATCACGTCTGGCATTATCACGTCTGGGATTACGACCACCAGAGTCTCTGTGTTCCGAGCGTGCCGGCCGGCTTTGTTCAGGCACCGGTGCCAATTTCAAAATTTCCACATCCGCATTGGTATGCTCTTCAAAAACGTGGAAGCGTTCGGCTTCTGGCTTCTTCTCGGCCATTACACCAGATTCCAGTTCGTCACGGGTGAACTTGCGGTTACCTAACTCAGGAATATAGACAATTACTGTGTCGGCCATGGGGATCACTTGCGATACCTTGCCCTCGCCCAGTGGTGTCTGAATCAGTTTCTTCTTTTTCGGCAAGTTCTTAAGTGCTTCTTCATAGGTGGTGTATTCATAAGCCAGGCAGCAGCGCAATCGGCCGCAAATGCCAGTAATTTCATTGGGAGTTAAGGAAATATCCTGGGCTTTGGCCATTTTGATCGAAATCGAGCTGAAATCCTTGAGGAATCTGGAACAGCAGCGTTTTTCAATCCCGCAAGCACCCAGACCTGAAATCATCTTGGCCATATCCCTGGGGCCAACCTGCCTCACTTCAATCCGGGACGATCTAAAGAGGTGGGAGGTTTCCCTCAGGAATCCTTTGATATCAAAGTTGGTTTCCGCGTCGTAATTCAAGAATAAAGTCACCCGTGTGGAATCTAATGAATACTCCGCGCTGATAATCTTTACGTCATGAAAACGGGAATGCCGCAGGAACTCAGAAACGTTTTGCACGGCTTCGGCTTCCTTCTGGCCAAGTGCTTCCTTGATAGCCAGATCTTCATCCGTGGCAACTCTCTCGATCCCTACCAATTCCAGGTTAGGGTTGTTGTTTTGTGCGTCCGGGTTTAGGACCTTGCCAATCTGCAGGCCTCTAACTGTATTCACAACAACAAAACTATCCCGTAAAATTTCTGTTTCCACGGGAGCTGTAAAATCGTACGCACGCCCTGAGTTGTTAAACTGGACGCAAATTATTTTTTTATCAGACATAGCTTGTGATTATATCATCCCCTATGCACTGAAAGACGCCTTGCTCGCTTCGGCTGCCAATGCGCAGGTGATATTTCGCAAGGCCTCTACTGCGGCAGAATTCGAATTCTGGGTTATTAGTGGTGTGCCAATGTCACCCCCCAATCCAATCTGTGGATCCAAGGGAATTCGACCAAGGAAGGGAACACCTTCTCGATGGGCCAAATGCTCCCCGCCGCCTTCACCAAATACTGCCATCTTGCTTCCATCCGGCAGCTCGAGGTAAGCCATGTTCTCAACCACACCCAGAACAGGAATATTCATCTTGTGAAACATAGCAATTGCCCTTGCAGCGTCATCAACCGCAACTTGTTGAGGTGTTGTAACAACTACTGCGCCACTGATAGGCAGGATTTGTGAAAGTGAAAGCTGGACATCACCGGTTCCAGGCGGCATGTCAACAATCAAGTAATCAAGATTGCCCCAGTCAAAATCGGTCAAGAACTGTTGGATGGCTGAATGCAGCATGGGACCGCGCCAAATCAAGGGTTGCCCCTCTTCAACGAAGAACCCGATGGAAAGCACTTTCATACCGTCCACTTCAGCTGGTTTAGGTTTTTGGCCTTCTGCTACCGGTTCCAGGCCGTCAATCCCTAACATTCGAGGGATGTTTGGCCCATAGATATCGGCATCCAACAACCCAACTTTGGCCCCTTCCAGTGCCAGCGATTCAGCTATCGCTACAGCAACAGTGCTTTTACCAACCCCACCTTTGCCAGAACCTACTGCGATAATTTGCTTGAACTGATTTTTATCAATGGTTACTTGCTTCTTATCCCCCACTTTTGCTGTCACGCGCACATCCACATGGTCAGCATCAGTATTTCCCAAAACCACGCTTCGGCAGGTAGCCTCAAAGTAGCTTCTCAAAGGACAGGCGGGTGTTGTAAGTACAACTGTAAAACTTACATTCTTACCATCTACTTTAAGATCCTCAATCATATTCAGGCTCACCAGGTCCTTGCCCAAATCCGGGTCAATTACGGTGGATAATGCTTTTAAGACTTCTTTTTCGGTCGTCATAGATCTCCTTGATAATTCATTTCGTGTAATTCTAAACAGGTTCAAGACGCTTCGCAAGGAAGCAGAGAGCCTTCACATGTGCATGATCTCTCGTTGCATGCAAGTAATTTTTACATCCTTCCAAGACTAAATTGCTTAGTTTTGTGGCTACGCGCAATAATCGAACTGGAATACAACAATAACTGGCCTAAAAAAAGATTAATCCCTATTCAACAGTTACTGATTTTGCCAAATTCCTGGGTTGGTCCACGTCCAGACCCCGCAAAACAGCAATGTGGTAAGCAAAAAGCTGCAATGGAATAACATTAATCACCGGGCTTAGTAACCAAGGCGTTTTCGGTGTCCAGAAAACCGCATCAGCGATGGTTGGAATCAGTTCATCACCTTCAGTTGCCACAGCAATTACTTTGCCATTGCGAGCCTTGGCTTGCTCAATCTGCGAAACCATTTTCTCGTACCATGCATCCTGTGTTGCCAATGCCAGGACGGGTAAATCCTTATCGATCAGCGCGATTGGTCCGTGCTTCATTTCACCTGCTGGATAACCTTCAGCATGAATATAAGTGATTTCCTTTAATTTCAAAGCCCCTTCATAAGCAATTGGCATATTAATTCCGCGCCCCAGATAAAGCGCGCTGCAGACGTTTTTGAATTGTTCAGCAATGGCGATAATTTCTTCTTCATGGGCGAGCGTTTTCTCAGCCAGGCTGGGCACACGCAGCATGTCCCGCACCAGTTCAATTCTTCTGGTTTTAGAAAGCGTTCCCCTGAGGTCAGCAAGGTAGACAGCCAGCATATAAAGGTTCAAAATTGGAGCTGTAAAGGCTTTTGTTGAAGCCACACCAATCTCTGGTCCAACTTGCATGGAAATAAATCCATCCGCAACACGCATTGCCTGTGATCCGATCGCGTTTACAATCGCCCAAATGGACGCCTTGCGTTTACGGCCCTCGTCCATTGCCGCGAGCGTATCAGCTGTCTCACCCGATTGTGAGATTGCCAGCACGACCGTGTTTTCATCCACAATGGGGTCTGCATAACGGAATTCAGAAGCAATGATTACTTCGGTTGGTATCCTGGCAATCTTTTCGAGGAGTACTTTACCAACCATGCCCGCGTAAGCCGCTGTCCCGCAAGCCGTTATCATAATTTTTTGGATTGATTGCGCCTTTTCCTGGCTGCAATTTAGGTCCGGGAGAGTAATCTTGTAATGGTCAAAATCGACACGGCCTACTAACGTATCTGATAAGGAACGCACCTGTTCGTGGATTTCCTTCTGCATAAAGTGCCGGTAGGCACCTTTTTCTGCTGATATCGGGTCCCAGGGTACATTTTGGATAACCGGCTTCACCCGCTTTCCATTGATCGTATTGACTTCCACGGAATCTTTGGTAACCAAAGCCATTTCACCCGACTCAAGAAAGATTAATTTGTGAGTGAACTCTACAATAGCCGGCAAATCGCTGGCGATAAAGGTTTCGCCTTCCCCCAAGCCAATGGCAATTCCACCCGCGTTACCCAACCGTGCGGCGATTATTTGCTCAGGGTGGTCAGATGAGAGTACCAGGATGCCGTGGGCTCCACGAATTCGCTTGAGTGTTTCAACTACCGCTCCGTAGAGATCAAGTGACACAGCATAATAATGTTCTATCAGGTGGACAATGGTCTCGGTATCTGTCTCCGACTTGAATTCAACGCCTTCCGCGCTTAATTCTTCTTTCAAGGCCAGGTAATTCTCAACGATGCCATTGTGGACAATGACAATTTTTCCCGTCGAGCCAACTTGAGGATGGGCATTTTGTTGACTGGGAACACCATGGGTTGCCCAGCGTGTGTGTCCAATGCCAATCTTTCCGTGCAAAGGGGATTCCTGTACGAGTGCTTCAAGCCCAGCAAGCTTGCCTGCCTCGCGGCGCACTTCTATCTTGCCATTTTCGAGCACAGCCACGCCAGCTGAATCGTATCCCCGATATTCCAATTTCTTTAAACCATTGAGAATGATGGGGGTGGCATCCCGCTCCCCAATATATCCAACGATACCGCACATGATGCACCTTTCCGGCAACTACAAACATGCCAATCACCCGAAAATCTTCCCGAGTGGCAATCTTATTCGCATGGAAACCAGAAATGGATTTTCAGGGGGGCATCCGCCGATCTTTCGATTTTCCCAATCTATTGGTTAACCTTTCCTTGCGGAAAGGAACCCCCGACCTCGTCACTCGGCAATTAGCCAAGCCTGGCGCTCATTTTCCATTGCGTGAGGGCATTATAAAGCGATGATTCCTTAACCGTCAAGCCTGAAAGCAGCCTTCAAATTTTCATAATCCGTAGGCGTGTCCATATCTAAAAGCATATTTTCATCGAACCATGGCAGGAATTCATTGGGAAACGCCCTCACCACATCTCGGCCACTTTGTTCCGCTTTCAGTTCTCGGAGCATAGCCAGACAAACCTTTGGAAAGTAGACCGGATGCCCTCGGCGGTCGCCGATAATGGGTCGGGTCACTTTGCCGCTTTCCACACCTTTTACGGCTACCGCCCTGATGAGGTTCGGTGAAATTTGGGGTTGATCCCCTAAAAGGGTTAACATACCCTGAGCATTATCGGGTAGATTTAAAGCCGCCATTCGAAGCGAACTGCCTTGTCCTTCAGGCCAATCCAGATTGATTAGGATTCTTATAGGTAAGGCGCCAATTTTCTCCCGTATTAGGGCGGCGTTTGCTCCCAGTACAACGTAAATCAGATCTAATCCAGCGGTTAATGCGGAAGAAATGACACTTTCGAGGACAGTTAGTCGTCCCCAGGGCATCATTTGCTTGATTTTGCCAAAGCGGCGGGCTTCACCCGCCGCTAAGATAACCGCTGGCACCAGGTTTGGTTCGTTTTCAATCACAAATCTTACCTAAACCTCTTAACACTACTTCATCTGTCAGTGGGAAGCTGTAAAACCGCTTTCCAGTAGCTTGATAAACCGCTTCAATCACGGCTGGCGCAAATGGTAGATAAGGCATCTCACCCATTCCGCGCGCACCATATGGACCTCTTGGCTCAGGGTACTCCAGGATGACCGATTTGGTCTCCTCAGGAATATCCAAAATAGTTGGAACCAAGTAGGTAGAGAGCTCTTTGGTCAAAACTTTTCCATCTATTTGCTTCCAATTCTCGAGTAAAAGATAGCCTGAAGCTTGCGCAACGGCACCTTCAATTTGCCCTTGGACCAGCTGCGGATTGATAGCCTTTCCTACATCATCTGCACAGATTACCTTTTTCAAAGTTACCTGGCCGGTCTGGGTGTTTACTTCAGCCAACACGGCTTCAGCTACGTATCCGTAAGCGACGTTTGGCGTGCAATGCCCGTCTACTGGGTCAAGATTAGTTGTTTTTTCTGCAAAGTAGGTATAGTCTTCCCTGGCAGGCCGGTCACCATGTTCCCATTTTTTCAGTACTTCTTTGGCAGCACCCAAAATGGAATTACCGGACATGAAGGTCATTCGGGAAGCTGAAACGCTGCCGGAGCTGCGAGAACTGGCGGTATCCGAGAGACGCAATTCTACCTTCTCAAATGGAATTCCCAAAGCTTCAGCCGCGAATTGGCGGAATACAGTATGCGCACCCTGCCCAACCTCCGCGCCGCTATGAAAAAGGACCGCTTTTTCAATTTCCTTGTCCCCGTGCAATTCGATGCTCGCGGCACAATTTTCGGGATAACCGTATGAAAAACCGATATTTTTATACCCACAGGCGTAGCCCCAACCACGTTTAATGTTTGGGTTTTCCGATTGTTCAATAACCGGGCGCTGCCAACCGTTTTTAGTTTTGGTCCAACCGGCTTCCAGAGCACAATGTTCGGCAACCTCCAGCATACGAATCCCAGTGGGAATCACATCTCCCATAGATTGGATGGTGCCCTCCCTGATCAAGTTGCGCATACGGAATTCAACTGGGTCCATCCCCAGCGCTTCGGCCAGTAACTGAGCCTGACTTTCGGCCATGAACAGCGCCTGGGGTCCGCCAAAACCGCGGAAGGCTGCTCCGGGGATGTTATTTGTATAGACGCAGTATGCGTCCACGGCCACATTTTCCACATCATAGGGCCCTGAAGCCAAAAGAGTGGCATTTCCCAACACTTTGGTTGAGGTGTAGTTGTAAGCACCTGCATCGGCATAAATTTGGGTTTCAATCGCCCGAATTCTGCCATCCTTCGTAACACCCCACTTAGCATGCATCTTATAATGATGCCGCTTGCCATGCCCAAGGATGGATTCTTCCCGGCTCCAAATAGTTTTTACTGGCCGGCGACTTCCTTTTTCTTTTAATTTCATAATAGCCAGGCCAAGTGTAATCTGAACGGACATATCCTCCCGACCACCAAATGCGCCCCCAATGGCAGGATAGATGACGCGAATATGCTCGTTAGGTAATCCCAACGAATGTGCAACTTGTTCCTGGTCTTCATGCGTCCATTGGCCACCTACGATGATCGTAATCCGGTCCTCACTATCAAGAAAAGCCACACCTGCTTCGGGCTGAAGATAGGCATGTTCCTGAACTGGAGTCTCATAATCTTTTTCGATGATGACGTCGCAACTCTCAAAAGCTTTGTTTGTGTCACCATGGCGCACAATGTTGTGATGGTAAATATTGGATTCTCTGCCAACATGAAGAATTGGAGCATCTTTAGACAGCGCTTTTTCCAGATTATCAATAAGTGGCAAATCCTGCCATTCAATCCGAATCAACTTGAGCGCGGCTTTGGCGGCTGATTTTGTTTCCGCGACCACCTGGGCAACCTGATCACCCACGAAATGTACGACGTCGGCGCCAGGTTTTGAGGATCCCGGTCCGCAGAGAACCGGTTGATCGGTAATGTTCAGGCCATGCTCATTGTTGGGGACGTCTTTCGCGGTCAATACAAGAACAACCCCCGGTACAGCTTCTGCAGCAGATGTATCAATGGAAAGGATGCGGGCATGCGGTCTACCAGCAAAAAGAGTTTTCATTACCAAGGCATCGCTGAAATTGAAATCTCCTGGATATTTGGCTTTACCTGTTACTTTATCCAGCGCGTCAACACGTGGGAGGGGTTTTCCAACGGTTTTCATGTCTACCTCCCCATCTTTCCGGCAGCATCTTCAACTGCCTCTACTATCTTGTAGTAGCCTGTACAGCGGCACAGGTTCCCTGATAAGCCTTGTTTGATGACGTCCGTTTGCGGTTGTTCACACTCCTCCAACAATTTAACGGAGGACATGATGAACCCTGGCGTGCAGTATCCACATTGCACAGCACCGTGGTCAATAAAGGCTTGTTGAACTGGGTGCAGCTTACCGCCAACAGCAACCCCTTCAATGGTTCGAATTCTGGCGTTATGAGCACGCTGCCAGGGCGTTAGGCAACTAAGGACAGCTTTATCATCCAAAAAGAGCGTGCAGGCACCGCATTCACCTTCTTCGCAGCCTGATTTTGTTCCAGTCAGTCCCACTTTATCCCTGATGAAGTCCAACAAGTTGCGGCCACCACTCCAGGCTTCAAGTACGAAATGTTCCCCGTTAATTTCTGTTTGTAATGAAGCACCAGTCCACCCTTCTGCAGGGTGTTCGGGCAAGGATTTACGGGTGGAGAGTGTTGCTGGGTTCTCTGGAATATTTTCTAAGTTGCCTTCAGCAATCTCAGTCAGGGCATTTTCAACCAGCACTGCTACCATGTAACTGCGGTAAGCATCTGAAGCCCGAATATCTGAGATCGGTTTTGCAGATTCCGCGGCCAACTTTCCAGCCTCCTGAACAGTATTTTTATCCAGCTGTTTGCCAACCAGGAAAGCTTCAGCTTCGGGGGCATGGATAATGGTGGGTGCAACCGCACCGAGAGTAATCTTTGCACTCTGTACCTCGGTACCGTTCAATTGAAGTATTACACAGGCATTCAAGGTGGCAATTACCTGCGCTCGGCGCAAACCACTTTTCTTGAAATTGCCATGCTCGTTCATACCTAACGGGGTAAAAATGATTTCCTTAAGAAATTCACCAGGCTTAAGCACTGTTTTGCGCACGCCCAAATAGAAATCCTTTAGCGCGACCAGGCGATCGCCTGATAGTGAACTTAATAGCAGTTCTGCGTCCAGGGCCATTAAAGGACAGATCGTGTCGTTGGCGGGTGAAGCAGTTACCAGGTTTCCTGCAACTGTGGCAGTATTTCGGATTTGAGGTGTGGCAACATGCCAGCAAGCCTGGTAGAGTGGAAATGCTTTCTGCCGTAATAATGATGATGCAATCACATCATTATGAGTTACCAGGCAGCCAAGATGAATTCTGCCCTCTGCATCTTGAAAGATCTCACTGCTGCCAGCCATGCGAGTGATGTCAATTAATTCTTCAAGCCCATCCCATTTACCGTTGCGGATCTCAACCATCAAATCCGTTCCCCCTGCGATCATGCGGGCATTTGGACCCGATTCGGCCAGAATCTGCTTCAATTCATCCTGGTTTTCAATGATGTGGTATTTCTTCCACATAATTCTCCTCTGCCTTTCAATCCATGAAAAGCTCTATGCCTATGCGCTCTTTGAATTCTTTTTCTCAATTACTTCCGCTAATATGCTGATAGCAATCTCTTCGGGAGTCTCAGCCTTGATTGCCAGCCCAATGGGTGATTTTGCCTTGGCAATCAAATCTTCACTAACT
>DATIUL010000282.1:0-4837 GCA_035466865.1 Anaerolineaceae bacterium
ACCCAGCCAACCCCATTGCGTGCAATGCCCAATTCAGGGCGCTTGTCAGGCCTTTCAGAATGGAACACAAAACCGCATTCCAGTAGTACCGAAAAAGCCTTCCATTCCGCATTTCATTGTCACCGCGGCTGTTATCGAGCAAAATGGCTTAGTGCTCATCCAAAGGCGGCCGCAAAAAGGCTTGTTGGCCGGCTTATGGGAGTTCCCTGGCGGTAAATTGGAAGAATCGGATGCTGACCTTAATGCCTGTCTGCGGCGAGAGATCAGCGAGGAAATTGGGGTAAAAATCGCGGTAGGCGAGGCGTTTGGGGTTTACAAGCACGCCTATACGCATTTTCGCATCACCTTGCACGCCTTCATGTGCCAGGTTGATGCCGGGCAGCAAATCCCTGAATCAGAAACTCTGCGTTGGGTTAGGCTTTCCGAGCTGTCCACATTCGCGATGGGTAAGGTGGACCGGCAAATTGCTAATAACCTGAACAAGACCTCATAATAAAGATTACAAAATTGTTAGTATCTCTGGCAGCGTACAGATTTCGTAGGTCGGTTTGGCTTTGTGCGCCTTGCCGCTTTGGTTAAAGTAGCAGGTATCCACCCCATACCTCTTGCCCCCGGCAATATCTGAACTGAGCGAATCCCCCACCATCAGCGTGCTGGCCTTATCCATCCAGCCCGAATTTTCACAGGCAATTTCGAAGATACGCGGGTCGGGTTTGGCCACGCCCACCTCTTCAGAAATGACAACGGTTTTCATAAATGGGGCAATCGGAGAGTGATGAAAGCAGGCATCCTGAACTTCTTTTGCGCCATTCGTCACGATGGATTGGATGTAACCCCTGGAATGTAACGCCTGAACGACGCTTTCGGCTTCAGGATAGACAGCTTTATTCTCTCCAAGGTGCCAAAGGTAGTCCGCGTTGAAAGCACTGCTATCAACATTTTCTGCTCCAAAGAATTCTTCAAAACGACCAATCAAAACCTCATCTTTGGTATAGAGCTTCTGCTCTAAACCTTCCCAACGACGAAGGTTAACAATTCTAAAAGCCTCAAGCGTAGTTGTTGGGTCGTAGGCTAAGCCATGTTTACGCATGGCGTATTGCAGCGCGGCTTCCTCGGCTTTGTCAAAGTCGAAAAGCGTATTATCCAGATCCCAAAGGATCAGTTTGTAGGGTTTGGGCATAAGCGTTACTTTCTGGAATGCAATTAATCTGCATTCTCAAGGGACAAAACCAGCCGTTGGATTGTCTTTCAAATGCGTTTAGGTACCAAACTGCCGATCGCCAGCATCGCCAAGGCCAGGCAAAATGTAGCCATGCTCATTAAGCCGTTCATCAATGTGCCCAATATGAATGGGTACATCCGGGTGGGCTTCATGCAGGGTCTTGATACCTTCCGGGGCGGCAATCAAGCCCAGGAATTTAATTTTCCTGACCCCCCACTTCTTAAGGATATCAACTGTCGCCACAGCAGAACCGCCGGTTGCCAGCATTGGGTCAAGGATCAAGCAGACCGAGACAGTTGGCTCAACGGGTAGGCGATTATAGTAAGAAACCGGCTTTAGCGTGCGCTCATCGCGATAAAGGCCAATATGCCAGACCTCAGCACTTGGCATCAACTCCCATACGCCTTCAACCATGCCCAGGCCGGAGCGTAAAATCGGCACCAAACCGATGCGTTCCATAAGCTCAGAACCATCTGCCTCAGCCAGCGGGGTTTGGACCTTTGTTGGATGCGTAGCCAGGTCCTGGGTGGCCTCATAAGCCAGCATGACCGCAATTTCCCTCACCACTTCACGGAATTTTTTTGGTTCAGTATTCTCGTTTCGCAGGATTGTCAGTTTGGTGGCCATCAATGGATGTAGGGAAGGAAACACGTTGTTCATCATCACCTCGAGTCGCGCAAGTATTGGATTAATAGACCATAGAAATTACCTTTTCGCAAGGGTGAAAGCGATTATTAACATCCCAAAGCCCATTAAATACAATCAACATCAGATTGTTTTTCCACTGTCATATGCCATTCTGGCAGAGTCCCTTTACAATAGGAGAATGCAATACTTGATTGATGGCCATAACCTGATTCCAAAAGTTCCCGGCCTTAATTTGTCCGATCCAGACGATGAAGAGAAGTTAATCGAACACCTTACGGCTTGGGCACGAACGTCCAAACATAAAGTAACGGTATTCTTTGATCGCGCGCCTCAAGGCTGGGCAGGAACCCGCCGCGGTGGTCCGGTAAGCGCGGTTTTTGTGCGCGACGGAAAAACTGCAGATAGCGCCATTATGGACGCGTTGGCAAGGCTCAAGAACGGGGCCAGGAATATTAACGTTGTCAGTTCAGATCGCATGGTTCAGGCAGCTGCCAGAGCGGTCCATGCCAAAGTAATAAAAAGTGAAGATTTTGCCGGAAGTTTGTTTGAGTTGAGAAATTCTGCGGGGGCTGTAATCGAAAACCCCGCCATGACCCCTAGTGAACTTGCAGAATGGGAAGAATTCTTCTCTTCAAAAATAAACTAATATCCAGTAGAATTACTCATACACCTTCTACAAAAGGTTTTACAATTTTTTTCAAAGATTTTCCAATTTTTTGAACCAAGTACACCGTTATACTGGACCAGAGAAGGCCAAATTCATGGTTAACAAGAAAATTCTTGCCATTCAAGCCCATCCCGACGATGAATCGTTTGGCATGGGAGGAACCCTCGCCCTATACGCTCAGCAAGGTGTTGAAATCACATTGGTCACAGCCACAGGGGGCGAAAACGGGCCTGTGCCCGAAGCTTACAAAAATAGCGGCCAAAGTGTCAAGGATATCCGCACTAAAGAACTGGATTGTGCTATTAAGGCCTTAGGCATTACGCGTTTGATTCGCCTGGGATATCAAGACTCAGGCATGGAAGGTTGGGATGCCAATAAAGACCCTCTTGCCTTTATAAACCAATCCAAACAGGAAGTGAGCGATCGCATCCTACAGATTCTGCGAGAATTCCAACCCCAGGTAGTCCTAACCCATAACGCCAAAGGCGATTACGGCCACCCGGACCACCGCTGGGTCTACGAGACCAGCCTGGCAGCTTTTGAGAACTACCTGGCCGATTTGCCATCCACTGGTACCCCGAATAATGGACCTGTCCTCTATTCGCATTTGATGCCAAAAGGCATGCTAAAGTCAGCAATTTTTTATTACCGCCTCGTTGGTAAAGACCCACGCCACTTTGGAGAAAATGGTGATGTGGATCTGGTAGCCCTATCTGAACATGTTTTCTCTGTTGACGCGCAAATAAACTATGCCTCTGTCCGCAAGATAAAACAACAGGCCTCAGCCTGCCATGCCAGCCAGGGCGGCGGCGCCTTGTCAACTGGCTTTGAAGCCTTCATCCAAAAACTGATAGACCAACCCCGCGACCAATTTACACAGGTATTGCCTGAAGTATTATCGACTCAGCATGTTAAAACAGATTTATTCGAAGGACTTGCCTTATGACATCCATTGACACCTACTCCTCCGAAGGCACGCTAACCATCAAGGCCGTTCAATCACGCACTGGCATCAAACCGGTGACTTTGCGCGCCTGGGAACGGCGTTATGGTTTGCTGGAACCTGTACGTATGCCGAATGGCTACCGCCTTTTTTCTGAACGTGATGTGCAGCTCTTGCTTTGGGTGCAGCGAAAGCTCGACTCCGGCGTGAGCATAAGCCAGGTGGTGCAGCAATTCAATAAATTGCGCTCCCAAAACCAATGGCCGGAAACCATTCAGAATGTATTACCTCAAGCCCCACGCCTAAAGCCTTCGCGGCCCCCGCGCGATTATGCTGAAATTCTCTTTGGTGCCATGATTGCTCACAACGAAGCACGCGCGGCTGCCATTCTGGAAGAAACCCAAAAATATTTTGACCTGCTGACTATCTTCCAAGAGGTTATTGCCCCTGCTCTCGAGTTATTGGGAGAGGCCTGGTACCGGGGTGAAATTAACATTGCCACTGAACACATCGCGACGGGCTACCTGAAAGGTCAATTGCTTTCACTACTGAGCAGCTTGCCGATGATCAAAGAAGGTGCCTTGATCCTGGTTGGTTGTGGCCCCGAAGAAATGCATGAAATGGCCTCATTAATGTTCGCGGTTCTACTGCGGCAACAAGGATATTTTGTGGAATATTTAGGCCCAGACCTGCCAACCGAAGATTTACTGGATTACTCAACTGCCGTACGGCCCAAGCTGGTCTGCCTCTCCATTAACAACGAGAGTACAGCCTATTTGCTGAAAGGTTTTGCCAACCAATTAAACGCGTTGAGAGGCAAACCAAAATTAGCCTATGCTGGTAAGTATGTGGACGAGGCCGAAAGTATCCGCGCGGAATTAGGTGGCATTTATCTCGGAAAATCACTGGGCGAAGGTCTGGAAAAGGTCAAACAGATTATCACGTAGATGGATGAATTGCCAGGATTTAATTTCTAACAAAAACTCCCTCTTTCAAGTGTGAAAGGGGGAGTTTCTTTTTATCACATACTGGTTTTACTAAAACCCTTCCAAAGCGGAAAAATCAGCGTAAGGTTTCAACAAACCTGCAATGCGTATGAGCATCCCCAGGCGGGTTTTCCGCAGGTCTTCATCTTCAGCCATTACCAGTACTTTGCCAAAGAATGTATTAATCGGTTCCCTTAATCCATTGACCTCAGCGAGAGCGGTTTCGAAAGACTCTTCTCGTTTGAGCTGTTCTTCTGCTTTTTGTAGGGCAGAATATAGGGCCTTCTCCTCCAATTCAACCATCTTTTCCGGATGAACAGGGAAGTCCCCTGCCAGATCGCGGGTGATGCGTACCGTGCGGCTATACGCAG
>DATIUL010000283.1:0-8971 GCA_035466865.1 Anaerolineaceae bacterium
TATTGCGGTACTCCAGTTCGATGAGACCAAAGTCATCATCGATCCTGGCGCGCAGCGCATTAAGCTTTTCTTGCTGACGGGCATATTCCAGCTGGAAATGTGTGACCAATCGGTCGCGATTGGTCAGATCTTTTTGGCTGAGATTAACCTCAGCCTCTAAACTTTCCAACTCTTTTTCCAGTCCACCCAGCACTGCCAATTGAGGGTCCAGCTCTTGCGCTTCACTTGCTTTTGCCTGTTCGGCAGTCGCTTCCAAATCTTGTCGCTTCAATTTGATCTGTTCCGCGATAGCCTGGAAATTGGAAGCACTTGCTTGCTGGCGTGTTTCAAGGCTAACCAACCTTTCATGCTCAGACTTTAGCCTGGCTTCAGCCTCCTTAATGCCCGCCTGACGCAAATTCAAACGCTGGTTCAGCACCTTATACTCGGTCTCAAGGTTGCTGAAAGCTCTCTGCAGTTCATCAGTCTGTTTTTCCCTCTGTAGGCTCCGAATTTCGTCAACCTTTTCCATCAAGCTCTTGACGGTTAAATCCTTGGTTTGGATGGAAATCTTAAGCTTATCCAGGTTTTCTTCTGCCGTCGCGGATACTTTTTCCAGCTCGCCGACTTGCCGTGTCAACCAATCGCGTTGATTATTCAGTTTTGCCAGGCTTAAGCTGCCATTGTTTTTTGTCTGAAGAGCAAAAGTAAGCTTTTCGCGGATTTCCTTTTCTTTCTTTGTCAGTTGATCAAACAAGTGCTGTAACGCATCTTTTTGGTCTTGGAGGGATTTGCTGATTTGGCTGGTTTTATCATGTTCAAGGTCAACTGCCTGCAGTTCTGCTTCAAGTTCTTTACGCGTACGCAGATAGCTAACCTTGCCGCCAGTTTTCACCCTGCCAAGCAAAACCACACCATTATTGAGGTAGACCTCGCCGGCTAATGTAACAATGTTCATACCTGGGTTGGCATTGTGCGCTAATTCAACCGCATTCAAGTCTTTAACGATCAAATAATTACCTAGCAATCGTGCCAAAACCGGATCAAGACCACTAGTTGTCTTAATAATCTCACTGGCCAAACCTATAACCCCATCAACTGTTTTTGGAGTTTTTTGCCCTTTAACATCGCCCCAACTGAGATCTGTAAGAGCCACGCGGTCCGTTACTTCACGACCGAAATTTTGAAGTATCCCTTCCAATTTTGACCCATCAGAAAGAATCAGCACATCCAAAGCCTCGCCAAGGGCTGCGGCAATCGCTACTTCGAATTCCTGTGGAATTTCAAGCTTGCTTGCCAGATCCATCATCCCTGGAGCTTTTTTCTGAGCTGCCAGTTTCAATAAGCTTTTTGCACCTTCTGAAAAGCCAGCCAGGGAAGCCTGGCTCTGATTGAGCAGGTCCAGGCGACTGCTGGCTTTGTTTTTCTCAATATTCAGCCGGTTGATTTGGTTTAGATTCTGCTCAGTTTGCCTGGCAAGCGCAATCCGTTCTTCGTTCAGTTTCGCCCTTTGAACTTCAATTTCTTTCTGGCTGGACTCGATCTCAGCTAAAGTGGCTTCTGCTTTCTCCAGGTTTTCTTTGGCAACTTTTTCCTGCAGGTTCAGTTCCTTCAGCGAATTGGTATGATTTGTCTTTTGAAGCTGAGACGATTCGAGCCGTTCGTTGAGATCCTGCTGGCGCGAACGGAATACAATCAATTCCTTTTCCGCCGTCATCAATTGACTTTGAACTTCGTTTCGCTGTCTATCAAGGTTTTGACGTTCATTTACGGTTGAGTCCAGCTTTTGCCAACTGGCATCTTTTGCTGCTTGGGTGTCTTTTAGCGTTGTTTCAAGATTCAGGATTTCAGCTTGAAGAGTTTCAAGAGTCTGTCTATCTGATTGAATGATCTCATTAAGAGAACCTTTATCAACCTCCAACTGTTGAAGGCTGCGTTCCACTGACTGGCTTCGTTCTTCCAGGATCGCGAGGTCCTGGTTCTGCAACTGCATGGTTTCGTGTAATTTTTGCATTTTCAAATGCAAGACGTTGACATCATTTCTTTTTGATTGAATTTTCTCGCGCAACGCGGTTAATGCTGCTTGCCCAACCTGGGACTTGTTGATGGCCAACCCTGCTTCTTTTTCAGCTTTTTCGAGGTCTCTTTGAGTTTCAGCAATTTCCTCCTGGGCTTTATACCAGTGGTAGCCGTACCATTGACGCAAGTTCTTCTGTAAGTTTTCCTGTACTACCTGGTACTCGCCAAATCTGGCTGCCTGGCGTTCCAAGCTGCGTAATCTGGGCTTAATTTCATCCACGATATCGCTGGCTCTTTCCAGGTTGCGTTCGGACACCTCAAGACGCTTAAGAGCTTCTTCTTTCCTGGTGCGGTAAACTCCAATACCGGCAGCCTCTTCAAATAACTTACGGCGTTCATCCGGTTTAATTGAGAGTGCCACGTCCACCAAACCTTGCCCAATGATGGTGTAAGTGTGATCTCCCAAACCTGTTTTACCCAGTAATTCGTGGAAATCCTTCAGGCGAACCCGCTGCCCATTTAACAAGTATTCATTCTGACCATCCCGGTAAGCCCGTCGGGTCAGTACCACTTCTTCGTAATCTATTGGCAGCCAACCATCGGAATTATTAAAAACGATCGATACTGCCGCCATTCCAGACCTGGATCGCAACTCTGAGCCTGAATAAATTAGGTCTTCTGTACGCTTAGCCCTAAGAATGGACTAAGACTGCTCTCCTAAAACCCAGCGAACGCCGTCGGCAATGTTCGATTTTCCGGAACCATTTGGCCCAATGATGGCGGTAATTCGAGCCGGAAACTGCATCACGCACTGCCTGGCAAAGGTTTTATACCCTTGCAGTTCAAGGGAAGCTAATTTTTCTTGCATGCTAATCCTTCTGACCCAGTTTTCGGAGTGCCTGTTCGGCAGCTTCCTTTTCAGCAGCTTGCTTGCTATGACCCTCACCCTGAGCATATTCAGTTTCGTTGATAATCACGCTGACAACGAATACTTTAGCATGGTCTGGCCCACTTTCAGAGACCAGTTGATAAATCGGTGTGGACATCCCCTCTGCTTGAATAATTTCCTGCAGGCGACTCTTCGGGTCTTCCTCAGAGTGCTCAGAGACCACGATAGCAGATTGCTTCTCCATCATTGGGATGACAAAATTGCGTACAGTCTCAAGGTCAGATTCCAAATAAATCGCGGCGACTACGGCTTCAAAAGCATCACAGAGTATTGCGTCGCGATTCCTTCCACCTGCCTGGGCTTCCCCTTTGCCAAGATGTAAGGCAGGGCCAAGCTCAATGCTACGCGCAAAACTAGCCAATTGTTGGGTGTGAACCAGTGCTGAACGGATCTTAGTTAGTGAACCTTCTTTTTTCTCTGGAAAATGTTGATATAGCCAATCGGCAACCACAAAACTGAGAATGGCATCTCCAAGGAATTCCAAACGCTCATTATCTTCGAGCGCGTGGCGATTTTCATTCAAGAATGATCGATGAGTCAAGGCTCTTCGAATACGAGAACTTGTTCTGACATTCTCTGGCAGATATGAACGGAATTTTTCTTCTGGGTTCATCAATTTTTTGAACTATCGGCTTGTTTGAGGTCAAAACTTGGCCGCAAAGAACCCGCCGGTTCTTCCTATCCCTTTCATAAGAATTTTGAGGTTATTATACCTTTTCTGCTCGCTCAAATTGGTTTGAGATATGTGGATACGCTATAATTGCCTTATGCCCGGCTCCTGGATTCGTAAGACAGATGACTACCCTATCGCGACAGAACTCTACTCTGGTCCTTTGGATCTGCTTTTGGACCTCATCCAAAAGGCAGAGTTGGACATTAGCAAGCTTGCGCTTGCCGAAGTGACCGACCAGTTTCTCGCTTATGTTCGCGAACACGAAGAAGCTGACCCTGAGTACATTTCTGAATTTGTCGTAATTGCATCAAAATTGGTACAAATTAAATCAGAAGCCATTTTGCCTCACCCACCCGTCCACGAACCTGAAGAGGAGGATTTGGGCGAGGAGCTCGCCAGGCAGTTAAGAATTTATAGGGAA
Source organism: Anaerolineaceae bacterium (assembly GCA_035466865.1). Classification (GTDB taxonomy): domain Bacteria; phylum Chloroflexota; class Anaerolineae; order Anaerolineales; family Anaerolineaceae; genus Mesolinea. Next base: position 4,042 of record DATIUL010000283.1, read on the forward strand.
ATTAAGAACACTACCAAATGGATGCAGACTCGAATCGATTTGGATTTGCGGACTCATTTACATTTGCCGCAGCAATATCCGGTGAATGTTCAGTTTGACTTGTCCGGTATTGAGATTACGGATCTGATCCTTGCCCTCGAGAATCTGGCAAATCTGGATCAGAATCAGGTTGAATTTGACCAGGTTGTGATTCCCAAACTAACACTTCGAAAAAAGGTTACCGATATTGTGCAATTTTTACGCTTACACCCCAACGCCAATTTTTCCAATCTCCTTGGTGAAAGTCCCAGCCGGATTGATACAATTGTTGTATTCTTGGCGATCCTTGAACTGGTTAAACAGCATTACATAGATATCAAGCAGGATGGGCTTTTTAGCGAAATTCAAATTCAAGCTAATCCTGAAAGTTTCGAAGTGGATCAATTGGATCTGGTGATTGAAGATTAAAGTACAACCTTCTCTCCGCAGCCGTTGAGGATTCAGCTATAATCTGGGGAACGGATAAATATGGAAGACAAAAAGATGACCGCAGAAATAAAGGAAAAAAGTGAGGCTGGCTCGCAGCAAGAAAAGCAAAAGAGCTATCGTACTTTTGCGATTATTCTTGGAATACTTTTACTGTTAGTAATTGCTGGTGTTGTTTTCCTTGCAACGCAGAGCCCGACCGTTACCCAACACGTACGCGATATTTTTATCATTTTGTTGGCATTGCAGATGTTTGTAATTGGGGTGGCACTCATCGTCCTAATTATCCAATTGGCAACACTGACAAATTTACTTCAAAATGAAGTGCGGCCGATTCTGCATTCCACATCGGATACAGTCAATACACTTAAGGGTACAGTCCAATTTTTGAGCGATAACATGACCGAACCGGTCATAAAACTCAATTCATCCATAGCAAGCTTGAATAAGCTCGTTGGTTTGTTCAAATTTAAAAAATAAGAGAGGTGTACATGTCAGATTCAAATGATTTTGGAAGTTTTGTGATGGGTTTTACCCTTGGCGCTCTCGCTGGGGCAGTAATTTCTCTGTTAATTGCGCCACAAACCGGCGAAGAGACTCGCCAGGTGATCAAGGAAAAAGCGATTGAGCTGCGTGAAAAGGGCACTGAATCCTTCGAGGAAACCAAGAAAAAAGCCGAAGCTGCCTACAAGGATGCCCTTGCAAAAGCTGAAGAACTTTCCAAGGTAACCGCTGAAAAAGCAGGCGAATTCGTTTCAACGAGCAAAGAAAAGGCTGATGAGCTAACTAACTCCGCCAAGAAGCAAGTCGTCGAAACAGTTGAAGAAGTGAAAGCCAAAGCCCAGGACCTTGCGCACAAAGCTGATAAAGCCGCTTCGACCAGTGCAGACAAAATAACGGACGCCGTCAAAGGCTAGACCTACTACTGACTTGAGACCGCCTACCGAAAGTAGGCGGTTTTATTACCTTAAAGTCGTCTTTTCGTGCTTGACGAAGATGAAACGGCATGATAAACTACGTTTCTGCATTTCGGGGGCGTGGTGTAGTGGTCAAACATGCGGCCCTGTCAAGGCCGAGACCGCGGGTTCAACTCCCGTCGCTCCCGCAGAAAAAAAAGAGATCGCTTAGGCGATCTCTTTTTATTATTAGTTTTCGTAGGTACTTTCTATACCCAACTCCTGAGCCCTTTCCAACATTGTAGCCCGCAATTTCTGCGAATCCTTGGGATAGGTGAAGTAAAAACCGGAAAATAGTATTCCGCATAATAGCCAAGGAAAAGGGACTGTCCATAGCATAGCCGTTTGAAGATCTATCTTGTCTGCCAGGAAGCCAAAAAGTAGGGCAATAATCGCTGCAAAACCACTTTCAATAAAGGTAGTGGCAGCAAAAGCAGTAGAGCGTAGTTCCGGAGGAACCACACCCTGCATCATAGGCTCTTTTGAGCCTTTTCCCGGCCAGCCAATAAATAGAGCTGTAAAGAAACTGAACAACGCAATTTGCAGCATGGACCATTGAGCTGTTTGGGTCAGCAGTACATAAGTGAGGGGAATACCGGAGAAAACCGAGAATTGCCCAACAATCGTTCGGCCATATTTTGGGCTCTTTTTCTCTGCCCAATCTCCCAGAACACCACCGATGACAGCGCTAAATGCCATGCCAATCAGGATTGCCCCAAATACTAATGGTGCCTCCTGTGTACTTAATCCACGTTTTTCAACCAGCCAAAGGATGAAAAAGGCTCCCATAATAACCCATGGCATTGACCCTGCCAGGCCTTGTAAAATAGCGACGCGGATGGTCGGAATGGCCAAAACCTTCTTTATGCCGTCCACACTGGTTTGGTAACGGTCAGCTTCCTCAGCCGTTAACTGCCCTTTCATCTCTGGTTCCGCTGCCCCACGCACCGGCTCATCAACGAAAAGGAAAATTAACAAACCTGAAAGTACACTGGCCGCGCCTAAAATAATGAAACCCCAACGCCAGCCTTGGGGGGTGGCTAACACACTCAGTACCATGGTGAAAATGATAATACCCAGGGTACCGATGGCTTCGAGGATTCCCAACATCTTGCCGCGAATCTTGGGAGCAAATGTATCCGCAATTATCGAGAAAGTAGCCGGCATAAGGCATCCCAAACCGATGCCAGAAACAACCCTTACGGCCAATAATTGACCAAAATTCTGCGTTAGGCCGACCGCAATGGTCCAGAATCCCCAGATACCTGTTCCCCAAAAAAGAACCTTTTTACGGTTGTACTTATCTGCCAGGTAGCCCCAAAAAGGTGAACTGAGAGATTGAAGCAAGGAACGCACAAAAGTGATCCAGGAAAGGTTCATGATGGAAAGTCCCCAGATCTGCCTGAGAACAGGGCTAAAGATGGACATTGCCTGGGCTTCCCCTTGGTCTACGAAGTACCCTAATGAAAGTGCCACCAGGGTCCGCCATTTGCTTTTCTTTGCCACCTTGGAATCTGAACCCGCAATTTCAAGATAGCTTTCGCCACGTACGGCCAATTCTTCTTCTGATAAATCAATTTCTGCCATGGATGCCTCCGTCAAATTTCCTAATTTTATCAGCCTGCTTTCATTTGCAGCCAAAGATTTTCAAATTTGTGACCCAAAAGATACAATTGGTCCATCAAATCTGTTAGGAGTCTTTATGCCCATTTACCGTCCTGCTTTTCGACCCATCGCTAACCCAGATGCAGTCATCAAATCCGGTAAAGCCCGCTTCACGGTTCTCAAGGATCACCTTATCCGCCTGGAGTACGATGCAGACTCTAAATTTGAAGATAGGCCATCCCAAGTATTCTGGTATCGTGCTCAACCACTGCCAGAGTTTAGAACCTGGGAAGAAAATGGCTGGCTCCATATTGAAACTGCCTACCTTTACCTGAGTTACAAACTTGATGGTGAGTTTTTCTGGCGTGATTTGAACATCGTCTTGAAAGAAAGTGGCAACGAATGGCACTTTGGGGATGCGGATTATCTAAATCTAAAAGGTACCGCGCGCACCCTCGACCGAGCCGATGGGCCAATCCCGCTTAATAATGGTTTGGTCTCCCAATCTGGCTGGAGCCTTGCGGATGACTCAACTTCCCTGGTTTTCTCCCGGGAAGGCTGGCTTGAGCCCCGTGGTGCTAACCCATTCAAAAAGGATTGCTACTTTTTTGGTTATGGAAAGAACTATTTATCAGCCATTCAAGATTTCCAAGCCATAAGCGGGAAACCAGGTTTGTTACCTCGTTGGTCACTCGGCAACTGGTGGAGCCGCTTCTGGAATTACAGCCAGGAAGAACTGACGCAGCTCATGTTGGATTTTGAAGCCCATCAAATTCCGCTCTCGGTCTGTATTGTAGATATGGACTGGCATATCACCAAAACTGGAAATGCCTCCACCGGTTGGACAGGTTACACCTGGAACAAAGCCCTTTTTACCGATCCTTACGGATTTGTACGCTTTTTACATGACCACAATCTGAAAACTGCTCTCAACCTCCATCCTGCCGAAGGTGTACATAGCCATGAGGAAGCCTATCCAGAAATGGCAGCGGCTTTGGGAATTGATCCTGGAACCAAAAAACCAGTGGAGTTTGATATTGCTTCTGAAAAGTTCACAGATGCTTATCTTGAAATCCTGCATCATCCGATGGAGGCGCAGGGTATTGACTTCTGGTGGATGGATTGGCAACAAGGGACTAAAACGAAAACCTCCGGGCTTGACCCGCTTTATTGGCTCAACCACTTGCATTACTTTGACTTGGGAAGAGACTCAAGCAAACGTCCCTTCGTTTTCTCGCGTTGGCCAGGTTTGGGAGGGCACCGCTATCCAATTGGTTTCTCAGGTGACAGCCTTGTTTCCTGGGAAACTTTGGCCTTCCAGCCTTACTTTACGGCCACAGCCAGCAATGTTGCCTTCGGCTGGTGGAGCCACGATATCGGCGGGCATTGCGAGGGAATTGAAAATGACGAGTTGTACCTGAGATGGGTGCAGTATGGCGTTTTTAGCCCCATTTTCCGCCTGCATTCGACTAATAATCGCTATTGCGAGCGTCTGCCATGGAAACATGGCCTGGACGTGGAGGAATCCGCCCGGCAAGCCATGCAACTGCGCCACCGCCTTATCCCTCTGCTTTACTCCGCTTCCTGGAGAAACGCCACCACCGGCGAACCGCCCATCCTGCCACTCTATTATCGTTGGCCTGATGAATCTGCAGCGTACGCCTCACCGCAATCCTACCTTTTCTGCCAGCAGATTCTTGTCGCGCCATTTACCAAGCCCATGGATGCTTCCACCGGTCTATCCAGGCAGGTTGTCTGGTTTCCCAAAGGTGATTGGTACAATTTCTTTACGGGCGAGTATCTGCAAGGCGGTTCATGGACGGCAGTTTACGGTCGCCCACAGGACATCCCAGCTTTCATCTCAGCGGGTACCCTCATCCCGTTGAATAATGACGGCATTTCCT
>DATIUL010000284.1:0-1945 GCA_035466865.1 Anaerolineaceae bacterium
AAGCTGGCATTTTGCCCTGGATGTACCCAGACGGCAAGAGCCAGGTGACGGTGGAATACCACTACGGCAAACCCGCCCGCATCCACACCGTGCTCATTTCCACTCAACATTCCCCAACTTTCCAGGGCAAGGAATTGACCCACGACCAAATTGAAGAAGGCATACGCAAGTATGTTATCGAACCCGTTCTGCCAAAGGAACTTGTGGATGCAGACCTGAAGGTGTACGTCAACCCGACTGGGCGCTTTGTGATAGGCGGCCCCATGGGCGATGCCGGCTTGACTGGACGCAAGATCATTGTAGACACCTATGGCGGAATGGGCCGGCATGGCGGCGGCGCTTTCTCGGGCAAGGACCCGACCAAGGTGGACCGTTCCGCTGCTTACGCTGCGCGTTGGGTAGCCAAAAATGTGGTGGCAGCCGGGCTCGCCTCCCGCTGTGAAGTGCAGGTTTCATACGCCATCGGCGTTGCCCAACCGCTCTCCATTAATGTGGAAACCTTCGGCACCGGCGTGGTCGAAGACGAAAAGATTGCTGAAGCGATTGCCGAGGTATTTGACCTGCGCCCGCGGGCAATCATTCATGACTTGGACCTCTTGCGCCCAATCTACCGCCAATTGGCTGCCTACGGACACTTCGGGCGGGATGACCTGGATTTAAGCTGGGAAAAGACCAACAAAGCCGAAGATCTGCGCAAGGTTTTAGGCCAATAGTAGATCAGATTTGAAGCATATGAGGCTCACCGGATGGTGAGCCTCATTGGATTTAATTATTGAATATTGATTGAATTTCCCCTGATTAATTCAGAAAGTGCAGGGGACTCTAGCGTATATCAAGCAGGATTCGGGGCATGCCAATTGTTGGAAGGTTAAGCTCGAGCTGGAATCAAGGAAGAACGGGTTTGTGTTCTTTAATGCTTCTTGAAGTAGAGAGCTAAGCCAGCAAAAAGTAACGTTAGGACCCCGGCAGCGATTTTGAGGATAGTAGAAAGCGTGCTTGTTTGCGGGGCGCGGGCGGGCACTTGAGAGCTAGTTTCAGGTGTTTCCGCGGCCAATCCAGGTTCAGGACTAGGCAGGGGTATTTCAGCCGGAGCAGAAAAGCTTTCCGCGGCTTTTGCCGTGGAGGCGGCCCCCATTGGTTCAATATTGGCTGGCAGTGCCGGATCGGAGAAAATTATCTTGCCTGCGTTTTCGGTATTCATACCTAAAATCAAAGGAGGCAGACTTGGTGTAGGAGCCAGGATTGCCTGCAGGTCATAATCCTGACCTCTGACAGAGCCAGGGTGCATGCCGAAAAGTGGTTCAACCGGAACCACGATGCCATATGGGGCATTTCCAAAAGTTCCCGGATTTCCGGCTGGCTGCGCGATAGGGTAAAGATTGGCATCTACTCCACCGCCTCCGCCCATGGCAAGCGAAGCATCTCCACCACCGCCACCACCTTTACCGGTGGCCTGGGCTCCAAATGTGAAGATTTGTACAGGTTCTAAAGCTGCCATATTCGAGCGCGCTGAGTCTGCTAGCGGTGCTGGCACTTGTTCAGTCGGTGCAGCCTCAGCAAGCGGGGCTGCTTCTGGGGCGACTTGAGCTTTCATTGACTCGTCAGCAGCGGTACCCATAGGAGCACTCAAAGAAGGCTCCATAGCCAGAATCTGAGGCGCAGGGCTGGCTGCTGGTCTAAAGAGTGGCAAAACAAACATCGCCGCTAAAAGAAGAAATGAAGCCAGAGAGGCTGTGCTAAAGACTGGAATCCAAGCTTTTTGCCTCTTAATAGCCTGTGCTTCAGCACGGGTCAGTGTGAAATTATGGGGTAGCTTGGGTTTGGGAAGATGTCTCAAGTTCCATTGAAGCAGCCGATGGGCTTCCAAAGCTTGTTTGAGCTCCACGGATTCTTGCAGCCTAAATTCGAAATGGAGTCTCTCTTTTTCCTTTAAAGCGCCGTCAAT
>DATIUL010000285.1:0-2655 GCA_035466865.1 Anaerolineaceae bacterium
GACAGCAGCAAACCTTCATAATTTCTTGCCGAGTTTGGTCGGCCAGGATTTTACCGAAATCGACTAATTCCATTTTTTTCTCAGGACTGGATTATATATAGATACACATCTATATGTCAAGGGATTATTATAGAAAGACAAGTTAAGGTGGAAAATAAAAGATTACCAAGGTACGGTGTGCAACCCAACGTTTTCTTTTCTCTTAGGCAATGCGTGCTTGCCGTTGGGGAAATGGAAAACACATGCAGATCTAACTCACTGAAACCCTTGAAGCAATTGTTCTTGCCCAGGCAGCAGCTTTTTCCAGTTCACCATCTTCAAGGGGACCTTCAGACGCTTTAACAATGAAACCCTTGCCTGGAAGGAGAATTTCTGCCCCACTTTGTTTCAGGAGGCTGATAATTTTTGCATCTGCGAACCCTGCCAATTTAAGAGCTCCTGCGATAAATTTGGCTTTTGGAATGATGCGGGTATCAAATACCGCCACATTAACACCTAAGAGACTATGTGCTGGAATTTCCTTGAGAAAAGCAGTTATGTTTGGGCTGGCTGAAAAAGCACGCGTTGGAGAACCCACAAAGATCAAATCGAAATGATGGAGTTGATCAAAACTTGCTGTTTCAATGCTCTCAATGCACACATCATTGGATTGTTTTAGTTCGTCCACAATAGTTTGGGCTATATCTTTGGTATTTCCAAAAAATGATTCATACAGAACCAGGATTTTCATGCAACCTCCAGTAATACAAGAAATTGAATTTGGACGATGACAATTTTAACCGATTAATGGGTTAGAAAGGCGAAGCCCAGGAGATACATTACACCAATGAAATTTACTATCGCCATTGCCTTCAGCAGTTTCCAGTTGGGATGCATTCCATTGATTATTCGATGTAGCAACAAGGAACAACCTAAGGCCGCCAGCAGCATTAAAGTTGCAGGCCAGGCAATTGCCAACGCGCCAGAAAAATATAAGTAGGCCGCCAAAAGTGCATACCCCATAAATGCAGTTATGTCATGAAGTTGGGCAAGCCTGTTCCAGTTGATGGATTGCATTGACGGGAATTGTTGTTGTGTCAGGTCTTCTTGAAAACGGGCAAAGAACAAAGAAATCGTCGAACCGCATGCTATCAGGAAAAGTGGGATGGCAAGCATAAATGGAAAAAAACTAACCTCAAGGCCGGCAATCAGTAAACCGAAAAAGTATGCGATTGGAGAAATGGAGAGGGAATCCAAGAGCCAACGATAAGGCATACTCTGCGCTCTGAATGAGTAGTTCAGTGCCATAAAGCTTGAAACCAGTAACACCAATAGACTGGGAATCAACAAGTACTCGAAAAAATGAGCCCGGATTAGGAAAAACAGACTGACGAGGGTAAGCGCAATCGCAGCAAGCATGATGAGGATACGTGGTTCTGTTCGAGAACCGGAAGATCTGGTTGCACGGTGGTCAAGGGCAGAAAATTGGTTTTCTGGCCAGGCAAAAGTTACTACCAGATAAAAGCCGATCATAAAAAACAAGCCGGAGAGAAAGAATAGCAGCGAAATTGTCCTCCCCAGACCTTTGGCCTGGATGAGTCCGAGCAAATAGGCAACGGTCAGGAATAGAATCAAAAAGTAATCTGGGCGTTTAAGTAGTCTTTTCACTGTAAATCGGCTCCAATATTTAATTGTAGCACGGCTAAATTCTGGCACTTGGTATAATCCTCTAAGAATTCATGATGCGGAAACTGGCTGTTGTAGTTATCTTGGTTTTACTCGTCTTACTGGTAATCATTCCCAGCGAAGTACGCGCGGCCTTGATTCAGGGTAAGGAACCTGAACTTTTCCAGCAAGTTGGTTCAGCTTACCCAGGTGATCAGGGCACAAACACTAACAACATCGGATCAATTTATCCAATTAATAGCGGCACACCCCCTACTGCTTCGTTCGGCACAGTCACACAGACGACAACTCGAACTTTAACTTTCACGCCAACACGTACTGTATATCGAACAACAGAATTTGCTACTGCCACATCCAGTTACGCTAACACGGCAGCGGCGATCAGAACTGCTGAAGCCCTGACCATTCAAGCACTTACCCGAATCTCGCCTTTGTATACGCCAGGCACTCCTTCACCCAGCCCAGTTGAAAGTGAAACACCAACCACTACCGGCACTTCCATGCCCTCATGGACAACGACCCCATCGATTACCGACTATCCAACTGTGATAACCACGCCAAGAGTACTTGCAAGAGGCGGAACAGACACGCTTGCGAATTTTCGCTTCTTGCTGTTTGGCCTTGGGTTTTTAAGCCTTGCCTGCTTCCTTATTGTTGGATTCTGGTTCTTTTTCAAGAGACATTGATTTTTGACTTTTAGTTTTAACTATGCTATTCTTTCGAGACTTTCGACGGAAGGTGAGATATGCATAGGGAAAGGGTTTCAGAGAACGTTTATTGGTTTCAAAGCGATATTTACGCCCAGGTAACAGCGGGTGCTATTGTCGGACCCCAATGGGCGGTGCTCATCGACACTTTAATGCCCCAGGAAACTGCACTCATCCGTAATTATCTTGAAAGTGAATTACTCATCCCCGTCCGTTACATTATCAATACGCATCATCACGCCGATCATTGTTGGGGTAACTGCTTATTTCCGAAAGCCACAGT
>DATIUL010000286.1:0-5506 GCA_035466865.1 Anaerolineaceae bacterium
ACTCAGCCATTAACTGACGGATTAAAGCTCAAGAACAATAAGGTGAAAAGTGCTACACTGGATCTGCTCGAAACCCTGATCCTGGCACTGGTCCTCTTTTTTGGCATTAATTATGTGACCCAGCGTGTGCGTGTTGAAAACATTAGTATGTTGCCCACCCTCAAAGCGAATTACCTATTGGTGGTGAACAAATTGGCCTACCGAAATAATAATTACTCGCGTGGCGATATCATTGTTTTTCACTACCAGGGTAACAAAAATAGCGGACAGGATTACATTAAGCGCGTGATCGGTATTCCAGGTGACCATGTTGTTGTCTCCAATGGGGCAGTCAAAGTTAATGGCATTATCCTTGAAGAGCCCTACATCATGGAAGAACCCCGTTACGTAAACACATGGGACGTACCTGAGGGGAAGCTTTTTGTGCTGGGTGATAACCGTAACGACTCTTCAGATTCTTCCAGCTGGGGTTTTGTAGACATGAAATGGGTGGTTGGGCAAGCCTTGATGATTTACTGGCCGCTTGATCAATTCAGGCTGCTTGCCATTCCTGATCTATTAACAAGTTCAGAGCAATAACTGGACCTCTACTTCCAATCTCACTCATCTAATAATCGTTTATAATGCATCGGAATGAAGAAAAACCTGCCTGCTAACCCAGAAACCTGCCCACGTTGTTACGTCGGGCGCATTAAACAGAAAAAAATAACCCTTTCCACCGTGGTGAGTGGGCATTTACTTGCTGTTCCTAACTTTCCTGCCTGGCAATGCGATGTTTGCCATGCTTTTATGTACGATCCAAAAGCACTGAGCGATCTGAATGGGATGCTTAAAGCCTCCGGTTCTCCTTCCGGGCACCGGGGAGTTAGCAAAACCACCCAGCCCAAAAAACCGATTGAAAAAAGCCTCAAAGAATCACCGAAATCCGGTTCGTTTTAATCAACCAATATTAGAGAATTCATAGATTGTATGCTGCCGTTGATATTTCGGTGTTGGCGTGCTATTATTTTTTAAATTATTTTGATTTTATTGCACGACAAGAAAGTAGGCCTTTATGAACGCAATTATTATTTCACGCCTTGTTGGAGCGTTATTGTTTGGTATTGGAGGCGGTCTGACAGGCACTCCCATTCACAATTTCATTCTGGCCCTTTGGCCATCCTATCCATTTGCGGTTTCTTTGACAACAGTCATCAGCGTGGTGGTCTTTGCCCTGGTGGGCTTTTTACTGACTCCTTCGCTCACTATTAAACCTTTTAACCTGCTTGTTCGTCAGTTTAAAAAAGAGTCCCCTGCTACTTTATTAGCTGGAATCATTGGTTTGGTAGTCGGCTTGGTAGTTGCAGCCTTGCTTTCATACCCCCTTTCTTTGCTTCCGGATGTTTTTGGTAAAGTTCTGCCATTTGTAGGGATGATCCTTTTTGGCTACCTGGGAGTCCTACTCTTTACAACCCGGCATGAAGACTTTACTACTTTCTTTCGCGGTGCCAGTAGTAAACGAAAAGCCTCCAAATTTGGCTCCGCCTTTGATCAGGAGCGCAAGATATTGGTGGACACCAGCGTCATTATCGACGGTCGCATCGCAGATATTGCTGCCACAGGTTTTTTACAGGGCAACCTAATAGTGCCACGATTTGTACTTAATGAATTGCAGTATGTCTCCGATTCGGCTGATGGTTTACGGCGTGCTCGCGGTCGTCGCGGCATTGAAGTGCTTTCTGAATTACAACAAAATGTTGACATCCCAGTGACTATCGTGGATGTTGAGGTTAGTGACGCCAAGGAAGTGGACGACAAACTAATTTCGCTTGCGAAGCAAATGGAAGCTCCGATCCTGACCAACGATTACAACCTCAACCGCATCGCGGAATTACAGGGCATCAAGGTACTGAACATCAACGACCTGGCCAACGCGGTCAAAGTCATCCTCCTGCCTGGCGAAACTTTCCCCATCCGAGTGATTCAAGTTGGAAAAGAATATAACCAGGGGGTTGGTTATCTGGATGACGGCACAATGGTAGTCATTGAAAATGGCAGCAAACTGGTTGACAAAGAAGTGCAGGTAACTGTCACAAAGATTTTGCAGACTTCCGCTGGCCGTATGATATTCGCAAAACCGGAATGAGGTCTTTATGAGCCTGCGCATCTACAACACCCTCACCCGTAAAAAAGAGGACTTCACGCCGCTACAGCCCGGACAAGTGCGCATGTATGTGTGCGGCCCAACCGTTTACGCTACCGCGCATATTGGACACGCCATGTCTGCAATGGTTTTTGATATCGTGCGGCGCTATCTTGAATTTTCTGGTTACAAAGTCAATTTCGTTGTGAACTATACCGATGTTGACGACAAAATCATCAATAAGGCCAATCAGATCGGCCAGGATCCATTTTCGCTGGCTCAAAAATACATTGATGATTACCGGGCAGATCTTAAAGCTCTGAATGTTAAAGAGGCTACTGCCAACCCGCGCGCGACACAGGAAATGGAATACATCCAGAATATGATCGCCAAATTAGTTGAAGCCGATAAGGCTTACATCCTGGATGGCGACGTGTACTTTCGTGTAAATACAGATCCCGATTATGGCAAACTGTCCGGCCGAAAAGTTAAGGATAGCGCCGCAGGCAGCCGCATTTCTGTGGATGATCGCAAGGAAAGTCCGGAGGATTTTGCCCTTTGGAAATCCGCCAAACCTGGTGAACCTGCCTGGGGCAGCCCCTGGGGTCAAGGCCGGCCAGGTTGGCACATCGAGTGCTCTGCGATGAATTTGCATCATTTGGGCGAACAAATCGATATCCACGGTGGCGGCAATGATTTAATCTTCCCGCACCACGAAAATGAGATTGCCCAAACTGAATCACTAACTGGCAAAGAATTTGCCCGGATTTGGATGCACAATGGCATGGTAACCATGACCGGCGAGAAGATGTCCAAGTCACTTGGAAACATTGTTAGCATTCAAGACTTTCTTAAGGAGCACCCAGGCGATGTGATGCGCCTTTGGGTACTGGCTTCAAACTACCGGGCTCCCCTCGTCTATGGGGAAGATGTTATCGACCAGGCTGAACTAACGTATAAACGCCTATTGACTGCCAGCAAGCCTACTTTGCCTGGCGCAAAGGGGATTTCGGAGGTTTCAGCGAGATCGTTACTGGACTCTGCCATCAATTCCCGGGGCTTATTTATTGAAGCTATGGATGATGATTTCAATACACCACTAGCCCTGGCTCACCTGATCGAGCTGACAAAAATAATCAACCAGGCTCGAGCAGAAGGTGCCACGGATACCCAACTAAAACCAGCTTTGGTGATCTTTAATGAACTTACCGGGGTTTGGGGTCTGGTGCTTGAAGACAAAACCATCAGCAATAGCGATGCTGAACCTTTCATCCAACTGCTGATTGAACTACGTACTGAAGCCCGTGCCCAAAAGAATTGGACACTTTCAGATCGCGTCCGGGATGGTCTGAAAGCTCTCGGCGTGACCCTTGAAGACAGTAAGGAAGGCACTTCCTGGAATTGGAACTAAAGTGAAGGAATGGCTGACAGGCCGTAATCCGATTTACGAGGCTCTTGTGGCCAAACGTCGCCAGGCATTCCAAGTGCTTGTTGCGAAGGGCAGCCGGGGTGAAGGTCGGTTTGACGAGATTTTGAAGTTGATTCGCGAACGCAACATCCCATTCCAAACCGTGGATCGGGATCGCCTGGAACAAATCAGTGATCATAACCAGGGGATTGCTCTCGAAGTAAGCAGCTACCCATACCAGGCGCTTGAAGACCTGATTGCATTCTCAAAAACGAAGCCGGAACCTCCCTTTTTTCTTTTACTTGACTTGATACAAGACCCGCAAAACTTGGGGTCTCTGCTGCGATCAGCTGAAATTTTTGGCGTGCACGGGGTCATCTTGCCCTCCGCAAATGCCGCCCAGGTCAACCCGACTGTTGTGCATGCTTCCTCCGGAGCTACAGAACACCTTCGAATTGCCCAATACAATCTTTCTCAGGCAATTGAAAGGCTCAAACAATTGCCTGATACATGGGTTTATGGACTGGATTACACTCCGAAAGCCAAGTTTCCGGCCTCTCTAAACTTAAACGGAGGCGTCGTTTTGGTAGTTGGCAACGAAGGTTCAGGCCTGCGTGATTTAGTGCGTAGAAACTGTGATGAGTTAATGAAATTGCCCATGTACGGGAAAATTGATTCTTTAAATGCAGCCGCCGCTGGTTCTATAGCCCTCTATTTGGCACGCGCCGCCCGTTCTCTCGTTCCCTAGTATTTTCTAAATAGCTTACAAATGCAGTTTTTACTGGTTATACTCCTGGCAACCAGAACATAACCGTCAACCAGCCAACCAACATAACAAGCGCAAACCCAAGTCGGATTAATGTAGCCTGAAGTGAAGAAAGCATCATCGCCTTCAGAGCATTAAAGGCGCGTTGAGAATCTCTGCCCAGGTGAAAATACTGCACGAGGAAGATTGTCAATAGCCCAGCTGCCAGGCCGCCAATGGGCGTTGCCACTAGCCCCACCCCAATCATTGCCAACCAACTTAAGCCTATTCCCCACCATGGCACACCTTCACGACGCGTTTTGTCGACCATAAGGACATTATCTATCAAGCTGCCGATAATCATTAACAAGGTATTGAAGACAAAAATTCCGATGGTCCACGCGCGTGTTTGGGAACCGGCGGACAGGTTAAACTGAGTGTAGATTGCCCAAATTAGTTGGCCAACCCACATAACCGTCAGGCCAGGGAAATATACTAGCAGCAAGCCCAACAGACCGATCAACTGTAAGATCAGGCTCAGCGCGACAAGCCCCCAGTACAACCCTTCGGGTAACCAAGTCATGGCCGAATAACGTCAATCCCACCCATAAACGGTTTAAGAACTTCTGGCACCACGATACTGCCATCAGCCTGTTGGTAATTTTCCATGACAGCGATCATTGTGCGTGGCAAGCCCAAACCTGAGCCATTTAAGGTATGCAATAGTCTGCTTGCTGAGCCATCGGAAGGGCGATACTTCATATTGGATCGCCTGGCTTGATAGTCGCCTACCTTTGAGCAGGAGGAAACTTCCAGCCACTCACCAACCCCTGGTGCCCACACTTCAATATCAATGGTCTTATGCTGCTTTTCTCCCAGGTCGCCCGTGCACTGCAGTTTTGTGCGATAGGTAAGTCCTAAATCGGCACAAGTCTGGCAGGCATCTTTAACGATGCGTTCCAATTCAGCATCGGAATCTTCCGGTTTGCAGTAGGTATACATTTCAACCTTGTCGAACTGGTGGCCACGTTTCATACCACGCACATCCCGACCAGCAGACATCTTTTCGCGCCTGAAGCAGGCAGAGTAGGCCGTCAGGTGCATCGGCAAATCTTTTTCATCGGTAACAGTATCCATCATCACGCCGGTTAAAGGCACTTCCGCGGTCGGCACCCACCAAAAATCGGATTCGGCATCGTGGTACAAATTTGGCGCAAACTTGGGAAGCTCC
>DATIUL010000287.1:0-4465 GCA_035466865.1 Anaerolineaceae bacterium
CGTTCTGTTTGCAGCCAGGGGTTCCCCTCCCCCGGGTTGTAGCGATCCACAAAAATCTGGTAAACCCGGGCAGAACGCGCCCAATCCGGGGTGTCATCCGCGCCGTAATAGATAGCGAATTCATCTGCAGCCTCAAGACTACTTGCTTGATTATCGGCGTAGACAAGCTTGCACACCCCAGACTCATTAACGCTTATTTCTGCCCAAATTTTATAGCGCAAGGTCAGCCCTGCTTCCTGCGGTGGCAGCAAGAGTGACCACTCCCTCACCCACCCCCATAAGCTGATATTCCACGAGAGGCTCTCTTTTTTGAAAGAAAATGTTTGCTGGGTCTTCCAATTATTAGTTGTTGTGGCTACGCGCATTTTAATAATTGGTAAATCCGTGCTCGTGCTCGCCGTTAGCAGCACCTGGTCGCCTGGTACCGGCCGGAATGGCCGTTTATTCCCCCAGTGATGTACGCCTTGAACTCGCCGTTTGGCCTTGCGCGCACTGTTGGCCGGGCTCTCGTCCAAGCCAAAGATGTGGTCAGGGTAAGGGTTTTTGCTCATTCGGTCTCCAATCGTAGTACTTCAAACCAGGCAAGCCGTTCACTTGGCCTCAATTTTGACTTTTACCATGTTAATGAGGCCTGCTGGGTAATTTTCACGCGCTAAAAACAGATTCAATTTTGATTAATCCCCGCAGCTATTGGCATTTGCTTTGCCCAAAAAAAAGGCGGGGCAAAATGTTATCCCCGCCTTCCACTCCAAGATCAATAAGATTTATCCCTTTACCGCGCCTTGGGTAAGGCCGCCGACAATTTGGTCCTGCAGGACCAGGTAGATGATCATGATCGGCAGTGCCGCAATCAAAGCACCAGCCGAGAATACACCCCAGTTTTGGGTATACTGGCCGGCTGTAAAGATCTGCAAGCCGACCATCACTGTTTGTTTGGCAGACTGCGTCAGCAGGGTCCTGGCAATAATAAAGTCGCCATAGGTGCCGATAAAGCTTAAGATGCCGATAACCACCAGGATTGGGCGCAGTAATGGAAGAATTAGCTTGGTAAAGACCTCCCAGTCCGTCGCCCCATCCACGTGTGCACTCTCGTCAATATCGCGTGGGATGGTATCCATGTAGCCCTTCATCAGCCAGATGTTCATGCCCATAGCCCCGCCCAGATAGACCAGGATCAGGCCGGGCAGCGTATTCAAACCTATAGCCGGGATTACGTCGCCCATTTGTTTCACGATAGTAAAAATAGCCACCATCGCCAGCAAGTTCGGGAAGACCTGGATTAGTAAAATACCCTTAAGCATGGTTTTGCGACCCTTAAAGCGGAAACGACTGAAGGCAAAAGCTGCCATAGTTGTCAGCGTCAGGGTCAGCAAGGTGGCGATTGATGAAACGATCAGCGAATTCTTCATCCAGGTCCAGAACGGGAAAATCGGGTTACCGAAGAGGGCTCTGAAGTTGGAGAAGTTTGCGTTTCGTGGAATCAATTGTTGGCCGGCCAGGTCGCTCACAGGGTTGATGGAAGCGGAAACCACCCAAAGCACCGGGAAGATGCTAAAGGCAATCAATATGGCCGCAATCACCCAGCGGATTACCAAGCTGGTGGTTTTGGCCTTCTTGATAGAAGTGTACTTGACTGGTTTCTGATTAGACATTTTCGCCAACCTCCTCCCACATATTCGTAAATCGGAATTGCAGCAAGGACATCACCGCCACGACCGCAAAGACAAAGAGTGAAATCGCGGATGCGTAGCCGTAATTGATACCGCGTGAGCCAAAAGCGAGGTTATAGACGTAACTGATCAGAATATCGGTGTAGCCTGCCTGGGTAGTGGCCGTTGGAATGGGTGGCCCACCTCCCACAAAGGCGTAGATCAGGTTGAAGTTGTTGAAGTTGAAAATAAACGAAGCAATCAATAATGGGCCAACCGAAACCAGCAAGAGTGGCAGTGTAATGCTGAAAAAGCGCTTCCATGGGCTGGCGCCGTCTACCTGGGCGGCTTCATAAATATCACCCGGGATGGATTGCAGGGCACCGCTGGTAACCAGCATAAAGTAAGGATAGCCCAACCACAGGTTCACAATTAAGATGGCAATTCGGGCAAGGGAGGCATCAAGGAACCAGTCTGGTCCATTAGCCACATTGAAGACGCTCTCGATGATGCGGTTGATGACACCGAGTTGCGGGTTGAACATACCGCGCCAGATCAAGATGGTGATCAGTGAAGGGATTGTATAGGGAATTAAAAGCAAGGTGCGTAATATCTTTTTACCCTTAAACGAAGGATCACCATACAGGATTGAAATCGCCAGGCCTAACGAAAAGGTCAGGAACACGCTAAAGAAGGCAAAGATAAAGTTCCAGATGATGATGGTGATTAATGGTCCGCGTAGGCCAGGGCTGGTGACAAACTTCTTGAAGTTGTCCAAACCGATGTTGGCAATATAGCCAGGAATCAGCGTTTTCCCAGCTGGACCAGTAAAAGTACCATCTACATCCTTATAAACCGCGCCGGTTTCTTGATCCGTAAAGGTGTTTGTGTCTGCATCATACTTGTAAAGAGGCAGCAATTCCGCGGCGGTATTTGGTGAACTGATCTGAATCGTGCGATCTTGTGGACCGAACTTAATCGTCGGCAGAGTCCTATCAGACGCGGCCAGCAATTTGTTCATCTTGGTGTAACCCTCGATGGTCTTAGGGCTGCCATCAGCATCCAACTCACCGATACCGTTCTGCCCAGCCACCAGATCGATTGCCTTACCACCTTGGTCGCCTTCTGTCTGCGTCATCAGGTAGGTCGTACCAGCAGCCTGATCCTTCAGAAAAAGCAGGTAATGACTTTTATCGCTGGATTGGTAGGCAGTCCAGGTATAGTTTTTACCTTCTTTGGGAAGGTATTTCTGCTCCTGGATCTTCTCAATTGCCTGTGTTTTTGTGATAAAGTGCCTATCGCCATAGTTGGTAAAGGCGTTGTAAACAGTATAGAAAATGGGGAAGATGGAAAACAGGATTAGGGCTGAGATACCAATTGCCATCCAACGGATAGGCTTCGCCTTCGGATTTAAGAAGACAAAAGTCAGGAAGAGGATAATGATGATAAAGACAATAGAGAGTGGATAGTATCCGAGCTGCAGCAGCTTATAAGTGAACCAACCCAATCCCAGATCCACAAGGATCACGATGATCAGGGTTGCGAGTGAGGACAAGCTGCCCAGGGTTTTTCCAACAAATTTTGCTTCCGGTTGGAGTTTTGTTTCAGTCATTCCCTGCCTCTCCTTTCTCAGGCGAACCGGGTAAAACCGAGGCCCCGGGTTCACCATTTATTGAATTTTTAATTAGGCTGAGGAGACCAGAATTTTCTGGTCTCCTCAGTTGCTTATTTAAGTTTTAGGGCAGTTTGATGTCCAGTAGTTTGGTAGCAGGATCGAAGGTGAAGGTAACATCACCATCTTTGGCAACCGTGAATTTATAGTTGTCAGCGCCACCGTCGACACCGTAAGCGGTGTCCCAACCACCATCGAGGGCAACTTTAACTTCGTAGTCGCCAGCGGGGATCATGAAGGTACCAACCCATTTGCCATCTTGTTCGGTTAGAGCTGTTTCTGGGCAAGAGGGAGTCCAATCTGCACATTTGTCTGCAGTAGCTTTAGCCTGCCATGAACCAGGAACGTTCACCATACCCTTGGTATTGGCGGCGATTTCCTTGGAGATGGTTTCAGCAGCAAACGCATAGGCCTCTTCGGGGGTCTTTTCGCCCTTGAAGACGAAGGTCAGAGCATCGCCCCAAGCAGTCCATACCTTGCCCATCTCAGGGATGGCGGGCATGGGTTGGGCATCAACACCGGCTTCAGCGATCTTTACCAGGTCTGCATCGTCAAGTTTGGCGAGGGCAGGCAGGTAAGCGGGAACGCGTGGGTCAGCTTTTTCGAGTGCAAGCATGGTTTCTTCAGTAGCGATGAACTCGGTCAGGAAGGTTTGTGCAAGCAGCACATTCTTGGAGAAGGAGTTAACCAGGAAGCCCTGGACGCCCATGAAGGGTTGACCGCCATCAGGGAATGCTGCAACGGCGTAGGGAGTGCCTTCCTTGCGGAGGTTATTGAGTTCCCATGGGCCATTCATCAAGAAGGCAACCTGCCCCTTGAGGAACATGGATTTGGCGGTGGTATTGTCAAGGTTGTCAGACAAAACTTTGTCATCAACCCATTGTTTGGCCATGGTCGCAAATTTGATCATGCCTTCTTTGCCTACACCAAGATCCATTGGATCATAGTCGCCAGCGGCGTTGCGGCCGAAGACGTAGCCACCCTGGGAGGTCATCCAAGGATAAGCGTCGTAGGAGGTTCCAGCGAGAACCATACCATATTCAACTTTGCCATCAGCAATTAATTGCTTGGAGACATCGTAGACTTCCTGCCAGGTGGTAGGAACGGTTTCGACAAGGTTCTTGTTGTAGAAGAAACCAAGGTT
>DATIUL010000288.1:0-5632 GCA_035466865.1 Anaerolineaceae bacterium
GTCCACTTTATTGGTTCAGGGATTGCCAGCAAGGTCTCAGCGCCGATGGGAGAATTTACTGTGACCACCTGCCGCTCTCCATCAAAAGCTTCAATTCTGAGGCTCCAATTGCCTGTTTTTTCCCCGTTGATCTTGCATTCAACACTAACAGAGGCTTTGTCCAGGTTGGGGGTTATTTTAAGGCGTTCAATAAACGTCGCTGGTACTTTTTCCAGCCAAACAGTCTGCCATATGCCCGAAACGGGGGTGTACCAGATGTTTTTGGGTTCGAGCACCTGCTTACCGCGCTGATCCATACTTGTATCCGTTGGGTCCTGAACGTCAACCATCAACTGATTTAGATTCTCCCCACTGCTATTCACCAACAAGTTGGTGACCTCAAAACTGAAGGGCAGGTAGCCTCCGCGGTGATCACCTACCAGCTTGCCATTCAAATAGACGCTGCAATTCTGGTCCACTGCTCCAAAATGCAGCCAAGCGCGTTCCCCCTGGTTTAGCCTGTAACAAAACTCACGCTGATAATGTAGTGTCTCTTCAGGCTGGAGGATGTGGTTTACTCCCGAAAGTTGAGCCTCTGGTGGAAATGGCACCAGGATCTCTCCCGTCATTTGTTCTTCTTCAGACAAGGTTTTTGTAATGTGGTAATTCCAAAGGCCATTTAGGTTCATCCAGGAGTCGCTGCTTCTTTTCAGTTGCGGCCGGGGGTACTCCGGGTGAGGGATGGGTATATCGATTATCCAGGATGTCAGTAGCTGTCTTTCGCCCATCAACTAAGCTCCAATTCTTCAGCAACCGTAAATACTTTTTGATCCTGCAAAAAGAACCATGGGATTAGGGAAAAGAGGCTTACAAATGCTCCAACCCCAAAAATGATCGGTACTGGGATAAACCCGGATTCTCCGTTAAGTGTGGTCGGGATGCCAAAGCGCCTGATCAAGGCCGACCCGATGGCTGGTCCAATCAGCATGGGTAAGGCCACCCAGAAGATCATACGCATTCCCAAAAAGCGCCCTCGAGATTGTTCAGGAAGTAGGTCCTTTAGCCAGGCTACCGATGCAATCGAAATGCCTACATAAAAGGCTTGCCACAAGACGCCTGCCATAGCCAACAGCGGGATGGACCGAAATTGGCCAAACAGAAAACAGCCCAGGCTACTAGCGATAATTGCCAATGCCAGCATCGCCTTTTTATTCCATTTATCAGCCAGAATTCCAAACGGAACAGACAAGGCACCGCTAAGGATCAAGATGGCGCCGCCAATGATGCTGTATTCTGTTTTGCTAATCCCCAAATTGTGGTTGAGATAAATAATTAAGTAAGGAAAGGCTACCTGCATGCCAATTCCAGTCACCATAATCAGGACCAGTAGGATAAAAAGTTGCTTATTTTCACGGATGGTTTTTAGACTGAACAGTTCTGTAATTTCGGTCCAAAAAGACTTTTTGGGGGCAAATTCTTGGTCGGTAGGGGCATCTTTTAGTGCCAAACCAGCAACCAGGCCGGCAATCATTACCAGACCGCCCAGGAAGTAGAAGAAGATAAAATAGCCAAACTGATCGATAAAAATACCCGCTGCCACGTTCGAGATAATCTGGGCGATAAAAAGACATAAATTTAGAATACCTTCAACTTTACCGCGTTTTTCAGATGGGGTTACATCGGTTGTCCAGGCGTTAAAGGCAGCATCGTTAGCGGTTGATCCAAAGAAGGTCATGAGCGAATCAGTCAGGATCACACCCAAGACAGCCATGGAAGCAGTCTTGAACATGGCACTCATTGGGAAAACCGCGGTCATCAGGCCCCATAGCAGATAACCCAAGAGGATAAAAGGTTTGCGTTTTCCCCATTTTGAGCGGGTACGGTCGGAAAGTGTTCCCATGAAGATGGTTGTGAGTGTTGCCGTTACAGCACTGGCAGCAACCATCCAGGCGATGGGTCTGGGATCCTTGGTGATTTTGTCGAATACAAAGGTGTTAAACCAGGTGTTTTCAACGGCCCAGGCTATCTGCCCAGTTGCTGCCAGAACCACAAGGCTGAACCAGGGAAATTTGTTTTTCTTTAATACATTAACATTTATGGAATTGTTCAAGCTAATCCCTCCCTTTAGGCAGAATAGACTTTCCTCATTTTATCTGTTTTTGCCTAAAAAACTTACAATTTCACGAAAATAACGCTGATTTTGATAAGCAAGAATTCTTGAGATAAAAAAAGACCCCAGCAATAAACTGGGGTCTTTTCAGGTTGTTGATCGGCTTCTTACTTGGCTTTGGCAGCTTGCACTACCTTGGCAAACGCGTTCGCGTCCCGTACGGCCAGGTCAGCCAGCATCTTACGGTTGAGGACAACCTCCGATGTGCGCATCGCTGCAATCAAACGGCTGTAGGTTGTGCCATTAAGGCGTGCCGCAGCGTTGATACGGGTAATCCACAAACGGCGCAAATCGCGCTTTCGGTTGCGGCGGTCCCCATAAGCGTACCATTGAGCCTTTAAAAAGGTCTCATTGGCGCGTTTGAATAACTTGGAACGGGTACCTTTGTAACCACGGTTACGGGCGATTAATGCCGCATGGCGGCGTCGTCTCGTAGGTCCACTTTTTACTCTTGCCATAATTACATCTCCTTTGCGGTCCCTTGGGCGTCAGATCTCGTTGATCTTGTTGGCAACACCCAATAGCCACACTAAAACGGGTTGGTTCGGACTAATTAGTCCTTTTTGCTCATGTAAGGTGCTAAACGCTTGATGTGACGGGTTAAACCAGTTGCTCTCACAACAATGGTTTCGCTAAGCAGATACTTAACGCGCTTGGGCGTGTTACGGCGAAGGTGGCCTTTGCCAATCTTCGTACGCACAATCAAGCCTGTACCGGTCTCACGGAAGCGTTTGGACGTAGCCTTATGAGTCTTCATCTTGTACTTTGATTCTGACTTCTTGCGTGGCACGATCAAACTCCTCTAAGAAAATCCAACGGCTGTGCATGGCGCAGCCGCTGGTCAGTAAACCGAACTTCAATTATACCAGAATTTTACTGGAGTCAAGCGCTGGGTTCTGCTTTGCTTACTGCCGCAGTTTCCCTGGATTCAACTTTGGGGGTTGCTTTTGTTTCCGGCTTTATCTCAGTTTCTTTATCGCCTGGTTTGGCTGCGCCGGAACTTGGACGTTTGGCTGTCAGCATCATATACATGGTTTTGCCTTCCATGTTAGGTGCCTGTTCAATTTCGGCCACATCCTTCAGAGATTCGGCGATCTCCCGCAGATCTTCAAGGGCTAATTCTGGATATGTAATTTCGCGTCCACGGAAACGGACGGTCACGCGGACCTTAATGCCACTTAACAGCCATTTGCGCGCGTCTCGCACCTTAAAGTCCCGATGGTTCCCACCAGTCTTAGGGCGCAAGCGAATTTCCTTGATTTCAATCTTGGTTTGCGCTTTGCGTGCTTCGCGTTCCTTCTTTTCTTTCTCATAAAGGAATTTGCTGTAATTGACGATCTTACAAACTGGGGGTTCAGTGTTTGGGGCAATTTCCACAAGGTCAAGGCCTGCTTCATCTGCGCGCCTTAGTGCTTCTTGGATGGTGACTACTCCAACATTTTCTCCGGTTTCATCGATCAGGCGGACTTTCTCCGTGCGGATGCGTTCATTTATTCTGTGTTCAGGTCGAATGCTAATCTTTTTTCTCCTTCTTTGTGTCCAATTAAATTTAAATCTTACCTCTCGTCGAGGTCATGTAGTTAATATACCATAGAGAGATTTTCACCGTCAATAATTTGCACCTCTTCCCTGGAAATCATCACCAGAAAACCGTGGAAAACCAAGAACAAATTTGAAATTCACAAGCTCAAACCGAATTTGGTTCTAAAAAATCTCCACTTCCCAAATTCCGGAAAAAAACAGGGCCAGCTTTTTTGGCTGACCCTGGTAGATTAAGGTTGAGCTCTTATGCTTTCTTCTTCCTCGAAGCCATGATCTGCATTCCGGCAAAGGCCATTAAAGTAATCAGGGTAAATACACCAAATCCCGTCAAATTGCCACTGCCACCACCCGTTTTTGGTATGGTGATGATCGGGGTGGGGGTTGGATTAGGTGCTGGTTTATAGGTATTGGTGACGGTCATTCCAACTTCAGTTTTGGTAAAGTTGCTTGGCACCCAATCCTGCCCGTTGGCATCCGTTTCCTTGACAAAGTACACGTATACATTTCCCTGCAAGTCAGTAGCCTTCAGTCCATCCCAGCGCGCTTGCCAGGCCGCAACCTCGCAACCCACATTGCAATCACCACCCGCGATGCCATCCAAAGGCACAGGTGAACCTACTGCTTGTGGATTGCCGCCAGCAACTTGTCGATATAGGTGCAACCATACTGTCGGGTAAGTTCCAGAGAAATTCACCCAATTCTTGAAAGCCACTGGTGGATCAAACAGGGTAGGAGGTACATAAGTATTTGTGACCGTCATCTCGGATTCTGATTTGGAGTAGTGCTCTGGTTGCCAGTCTGCTCCGGAAGAATTCACCTCTTTTACGAAGTACGTCCAGGACTTTTGCATATTGTCATTGATGGGAACATTCAACCAGACAGCTTGCCATGCTAACCTTTCGCAACCTGATGTGCACCCGGCATCCGCTACCCCATCCAACATAACAGGCGTTAAGTACGGTTGGGCAGCACCACCATTCTCGGATTGCATTAATTGCAGCCAGATGGTCGGCTTAGTTGCAGGGCCATCTTTCCAAACCTTAGTTCCTAAGAGAGTGGATGAGGACTGGTTGGGAGCGGTGTTGGTAATAATACAATCTGTTTCCACCGCCGTGCAGTACTCTACACCCGCTTGATCGGTAACTGAGTTGTTATAGTGACGCGCATAGTACTTAAAAACTTCCTCTGTTGCATAATATGTATACGGGTTTCCCTGGGCATCTGTGGCTGGTAATCCAGTCCAGCTGTAGCTATAGACATCACTCGTTGGCTCACTAACCGGATTGGGTGTAATGCCAGGAGTCACTCCACCCACTTGCTCAATTGCCCCACCGGCTATTTGCCGCCAGAGAGTCAGCGGTACAGCGACATGTTCGCTAGTATATCCGCCATCCCAAACTTTGATGGCAGTAAATGAGGCATTCATAGGTGGATTATATGTATTGGTCACGCTCAGGTCATTCACCAAGTCCGCCGTAAAGCCCGTCGGCACAAGGGTCTCCACTACATAATAGGTGTACGGGTTCCCTGCCGCATCATTGATCGGCAAACCCACCCAGGTCTTTTCCCAATTTCCAGCCGCATTCAGCGTCTCAGGCGTCCCTACCGTCTCTGCCAGCGCTGCATCCGTCGTATATCGGTAGAGCTGGAACGTAACCGGGACTTTCAGCCCAGGCAGCAAGCCCACTGGCATCCACACCTTCGTCGCCTTCACATCCGCTTTCGGGCTGTCGTACGTGTTCGTCACCGCTAAGCCATCGTAGCTGACCGTGTAGTTCCCAAATACATCCCCAGCGTCCTTCTCATCGCTATCGATCACTTCCTTGACTGTGTACACATATTCGGTCACACCGTCTGGCGCGTATTTCGGCAAACCACTGATCGTATAGATGAAGATGGTACTGGTTCCGCTCGCCGGATCCACACTGATCGTGTAATCCG
>DATIUL010000289.1:0-4878 GCA_035466865.1 Anaerolineaceae bacterium
TCATTCTCACTGATTAGTTGCGCGGTCAGCCTGTCTATCTCGCTTGCCTCAGCCCCAACCGCGATGGCAATCTGCCGGGCATGCAAAGCCATATGGCCGTGCTGGATACCTTCTGTCGCCAATGCCCTGAGCGCGCCCAGATTCTGCGCCAAACCGACCGAGGCGATAATCCCGCCCAGTTCTTGCGCGCTCCCAACTTCCATCACCTTCAAATTGGCTTTGGCGGTAGGGTGCACACGCGTTGCGCCCCCTACAATTCCCACCGC
Source organism: Anaerolineaceae bacterium (assembly GCA_035466865.1). Lineage (GTDB taxonomy): Bacteria > Chloroflexota > Anaerolineae > Anaerolineales > Anaerolineaceae > Mesolinea. The sequence continues at coordinate 267 of DATIUL010000289.1, forward strand.
CATGGGCATTTCAATTTCGCCCACCAATTCGCCGTGAGGGCCCATTTTCCACGTGCTTAAGCTGCCATAATGGCCATTCTTTACCGCGTATGCGTGCGCGCCGGCTTCTATTGCACACCAGTCATTACCGGTAGCCATCACCACCGCGTCCACCCCGTTCATAATACCTTTATTATGCGTGGAAGCCCGATACGGATCCACCGCCGCGAAAGCCCAGGCTTCAATGATTCCATCCCGCACTTGCTCGCCGCTGAAGCCTTCGAACTTAAGCACCTCAACCGGGATCTTGCAGGAAGCTTTCGCCAACCTGCGGTCAGCCAGGTTGCTGAGGATGCGCAAACCCACTCGCCCACCCGTTATCTTTCCAACAGGTTCGGCCAGGCTTTCCATTATCGTATTCACCATATTTGCGCCCATGGCATCGCAAACATCATAAATCAAGTGCAGTACCAGGAAAGGCCCCATGGGGGATTGGTTGAACTGATGGATTTCGATATCTCTTGGCCCGCCGCCGCGCGCAATGTTTCTTAGGTTCGCTTGCCTGACAATCTCAAGCAATTCCTCTTTGTGTGTTTCCAGTGCCTTGACGGCTGTTTCCAAATCCGGCAACCGGCTTACTTGTAGTTGCCCAATCATTTCGCTCCCGGTCATGGAAGCCGTAAATCCACCCCCGGCCAGTACCAATTTGGCCGCCATGGAGGCGGCCGCTACCACGGATGGTTCCTCAGTTACCATGGGGATAAGAACCAGACGTCCATTAACGACAAAATTTTGGGCTATCCCAATCGGCAGGCTGTAAACCCCGACCGCGTTTTCAATCATGGCTGAAGCTCGGGAAACGGATAAGCCACCTTCGGCTGTGTAAGCAGCCAAATCCTCTGATGTGAGGGAAGTGTTTTCTCCCAAATCAGTCAGCCGTTCCGCCACAGTCATGTCTCGGAATTTTTTAACCTTGGTAGGCTGCTTCGCGTTTTCCATGCTTGCCTTTATACCTTCCCGGGTCTCTAAAAAACTATCAGTTATTTAATATTATCAGTATCTGCCGCCCTGAAGACGAATAAGCGTGTCACATGGATTGGAATTTGTCTTTCTTCTCTTGTATACTCCCTGCTGTGGAGGCATCCTGTGAACATTAAAGAGGATTCTCAAGTGTTTGATACTTTGATTATTGGGGGTGGCCCGGCTGGGGCCACTGCTGGCATCTATGCAGCCAGGGCTGGCCTCAAGGTCGCAATACTGGATCGCGGCCTCACCAGTGGCGCGCTGGCCATTACCCGGAAAATTGACAATTACCCGGGTATAGAAGGTGAAATTAGCGGTGCGGATTTGCTTCAAAATATGCGCCGCCAGGCTCAGCAATTTGGCGTGCTCTGCATCGACGACAAAGCCATCGGCACCGATCTGAAATCTGAACCCAAATTGGTTTTTGGCAACCTCAACACCTATCAAGCCAAAACCATCATCATTGCCACCGGTTCCATGGGGCGCAGCAACCTCTTAAAAGGCGAAGCCGAACTGCTGGGAAAAGGCGTTTCATACTGTGCCATCTGTGATGGTGCATTTTTCAAAGATAAAACCGTTTTCGTGGCCGGTTCCAGCGATGAAGCCGTTGATGAAGCACTTTATCTGGCGAACATTGTCAGCCAGGTTTATTTGCTCTGCCCCACCCCGGAATTGCGTGCCTCCAAAACCTTGATCAAGGATCTGGAATCCCGTCAGAACCTAACCCTTGTTCTTGGGGCTGCCCTGAAGGAGATTTATGGGGACGGCAAAGTGGAAGGGGTCAAATACATCGTCCGCGGCGAAGGCGTAAAAGACCTTCAGACAAGTGGTGCTTTCTTGTATCTGCAGGGTGGTGTTCCCATTACGGATTACCTTGCCGGGCAGCTCGACCTCAGCCCCGAAGGTTGTATCCTGGTTGACCGGGAATATCAAACTGCCATCCCGGGCGTTTTCGCGGTCGGGGATGTGCTGTGTTCCCACATCAAGCAGGCCGTCATCGCGGCCGCGGATGGAGCCATTGCCGGGATTGCCGCTCAAAAATACATCACCGGCAGGAAACAGATGGGCTTCGACTGGTCCAAATAAGCGTCACCTGTGCCTGATTGCGCCGCCCGTGCCCACCGTAAAGCGGATGGGTAGTGTTCCCATACCCGTCCACTGCGTGGCGAGCACGGGCCGTGCGCAGCTCTTAAACGTCAGATTTTAATGACTTACATCTTTTCCTCTCCTTGTCATCCCGAACTCTATTGTGAGGGATCTTTGTTTTCTCTTCTATCTCTGTTCTCGCCGCGTGTGCCCAACGCTTGTGCCCGCCATAAAATGGACGGGTATGGAACGGACGGGTATCTGGAGACCGGCACAATCGAAGTTGGGTTGTGCTCCATAAAGACGATTGATTATTGGGCTGACTGTGCCGCTCCGCCCAACCTACTACTTTGTCATTCCGAACTGTTTTGTGAGGAATCTTTGTTTACTCAGAATCAAACAAAGATCCCTCCTGTCGTCGGGATGACAAGATTCTAGGGTGTCCTGGTAGAGTGGGTTCCAAACCCACCTTCGTTAGTTTTCCACTACTTTGTCATTCCGAACTGTCTTGTGAGGAATCTTTGTTTGCCTCTTCTTGCTTCGCCGTATCTCCCGGTCACTGCCTGTGTTCAATCTCTCTAGCCTTACCCCAGTAAAAGGGTACAATATTCCCCATGCCGAGCGTTACCCCCGATAACTTAGCCAAAGCCGCCGAGCGCGGCGAACCATCCTACGTCTGGCGCGCTGGCCAGGATCGCCGCTTTAAGATGATTGAGCAATGGGCGGGTGCGCGTATGGAAGGCCTCGTTTTTGAAGACGGTTGCGGGGTTGGCGCGTACGTGAAGCGCTTCGTGGAAACCGGCAGTCAAGTCACCGGTATGGATATCGAACTCCCGCGCTGCCTCGAAGCCCGCCGCTTTTCTGAAATGATCTTCTGCGGCGCGGGTGAAGCCTTACCCTTGCCTTCTGACAGCATGGACCTGGTCTTCAACAATGAGGTCATCGAACACGTCCAAAATGACCGCCTGGCCATTGCCGAAATGGTGCGCACAACCAAACCCGGCGGCCGAGTCATATTCTTCTGCCCCAATCGCTGGTACCCCTTTGAAACCCACGGCATCTACTGGAAAGGCAAATATCACTTCGGTAACAAACTCTTTGTCAACTATTTGCCGCGCCCTTGGCGGGATAAACTCTGCCCACATGTCAACGTTTACACCCGCCGCGACCTGGAAAAACTGTTCGCGGGTTTACCAGTTAAATTCATCCATCGCGCGGTTATTTTTGGCGCTTACGACAACATCATCGAGCGCCATCCCAGGTTTGGCAAATTTCTGCGTGCAGTGCTGCAGGGCCTGGAAGGCTCACCTTTACAGGTTTTCGGCCTCTCCCATTTTTGGGTCGTGGAAAAGACCGATTCTCAATAACTGCTCACCCAAGCCTGCCCTGAATTAGGTTGTAATACCAGCTCCAAGAGCCCATTTTCAGAAACAAAGCTTTCCTCACCGTTCCCTAATATATTCCTAAACTTCCAGCCTGCCATGCCAGGCATGGGAATGCCCACATTTGCCATCACTACCTGATTATTAAAGGCCACCAGCACAGTTTGCCCCTCGAAGCTGCGGGTGAAGGCTATCTGCCCCAGGGTGGTCAGCCTGACGTTGCAATCCCCGTTTTGTAAGGCCGGCAATTCAGCCCGCATTTGCGCAAAACGGGCGACCGCCCTACGTAAATCCGGTCGTAAACCAGCATCAAGTATGGACTGCAGATGAAACGGCGGCCGCAGCTCCCAATCATTCTGGCTTTTGGTCGCCTCAAATCCGAACTCGCTCCCGTAGTAAATGGAAGGGATACCCGGTTCTGTGAACATCAGCAGGTAAAGCGCTTCCAGCTGGGCAGGGTCTTTCAGCGCGCTGGCAATGCGGCTGACGTCGTGATTGTCCAAAAAGTTATATTGCGTCTTTAACCCGGAATAAATACCCCCCGGGCCGAATTGGCGCGTCAGGCTGTAGCTAAGTTCAAAGAAATTATGGTCATTAAATGATGACCAACCGCTCTTATAAAGCTCGTAGCTGGTGGTGGCATCCGCCATTTCGGGGTTAGCCCACTGCGTATAGTCTCCATGGATAACTTCCGCCATCAGCCAGAAATCCGGGTCCATTTCTTTGCAGAAGCTGCTGAGTGCTTGGAGGAAGTCTTTGTCAAGTGCATCAGCCGCGTCCAGGCGTAAACCGTCAATTTGGTAATCCTGTCTCCAGCTGCGGATGGCATCAAAAAGGTGCTGCCGGACTTCTGGTTTCTTTAGATTAAGCTCTACCAGGTCGTGATTGCCCTGCCAGCAGTCGTAATCAAACGCGTCGCCAAACGAACTGCGCTGGTCAAAGCGCAAGCCTGAAAACCAGTCCGCGTAGGCGGATTGCGCCCCATGCACCTGAAGGTCTTTAAAAGCCCAGAAATCTCGCCCAACATGGTTGAACACACCATCCAGCACCAGTGCCATACCCCGCTCGTGAACCTCCCTTGAAAGTTCGGCAAGGTCAGAGTTGGTCCCCAGCCGCCGATCAACGGTGTAATAATCCGCCGT
>DATIUL010000290.1:0-3005 GCA_035466865.1 Anaerolineaceae bacterium
CGGAGACCCACCACGCTGTACGTGCCCCAAAATGGTAGAACGGATACTGAAACCAAGACGTTCCTTGTTGGCATAGAAGAACTCGGTTAGTTTTGCAGCATTGTAATCCGCGCCTTCAGCCGCAATGATCAAAGCATGCGATTTACCATGTTCATAAGCTGCTTGCACAACTTCTGCAATTTTCTCTGGATCAGTGGGTACTTCTGGCATCGTGATGGCTTCTGCGCCACCTGCCAGGCCAGACATTAATGCCAAATACCCACATTGACGCCCCATAACCTCAAGAATAAATGCCCTTTGATGGGAGGATGCCGTCACCTTCAAGCGGTCAATGGCTTCCAGGGCAATATTTAAGGCTGTGTCCACACCCAAAGTAATATCAGATCCAACCAGGTCATTATCAATCGTGGAAGCAATACCAATGCCGTTGAACCCCATTTTATTTAGTTCGTAGTTCCCGGTTTGGGAACCATTTCCGCCAATAACAAACAAGCAATCAATCCCAAATTGGTTGAGATTCCGGATTGCCAGTTTGCGGCCTTCTATTGTCATGAATTCTGGGCATCGGGCACTGCCAAGCACGGTACCACCCCGTTGCATAATGCCACCCACATCGCGTGTGGTCAGTTGTTCAAGAGTGCCGGAAATTAAACCTTTAAATCCATTCCGTACGCCAAAAACGCCCCAACCTTTTGAAATTGAAACGCGTGTGACAGCCCGAATGGCTGCGTTCATACCCGGAGCATCTCCGCCACTTGTTAATACCGCTACTCGTCTAGCCATAATTACTCCTCGCCGAAGACATTAAGTCTACAAAGCATGATTTCTTTAAAAGTATAAGACACAGCAATTATAATTCATCTGAATTCCTGAAAGAGAAGGTGAATGAGCATGACTCGTGACATTTTAGTATCAATTATGGGGGATGACCTCTACGCACGCAACTGGATGGCTTTGCTAATTGTTCGCGATTGGCGCACCCGCCTTGTCTCAGAAGTTACTTGCGACGAAGATTTTATGAAATTTAAGGCCGAGCAAATTCACAAGGTGGATTTCCTTCTGCTTGATCTGGATTCATTCCAGGAAAATCCGGATATTCTTTCAGAAATTGACCGCGAAATGGATCCAAAAAAACCAGTCCGAATTCTTTGTGTTGGATCGCGTCTTGAACCAAAAGTATTTAAACGCATCAATCCTGCCAACTTTGCTGGCTATTTGCTAAAAGATGAGATTTCCACATCATTGGCATGGGCAATTACATTCGCTTCTGAGGGTAATTTAGTGCTCACGCCATCGACCCAGCAATGCGGTTACGAAGCGGGTTATCAGTTCCCTGGAAAATATATGGTCTTAAGCGCCGGTCCCATTCCTGGGCTTACTGCCCGCCAATCAGAAATTTCCCGTTTGGCAATCATTTTCTCTGTGGGAAGACGGGACCTGGCTGATGAGTTGAAAATTTCGGACCAATGGAGTTATGGCATGGTGAGTGAACTCTATGAAAATCTTGGTCTTAAAGACATATTTAATAGGGAATCGGATCCTTATAAGTACATAAACGAAGACACCATGATCCAGGAACATCTGACAGAGATTCTGGCCGAATTGGGAGACTCCAAGAAGGCGAAGGACCTTGAAAGCTTGGCCTTCCATCTCATTACTATGCCGGTAATAGACGAGTTTCGAAATCTTTGATCAGAAGAATTCATCTATTTTCTACTAAAGAATCGGGTTTTTTAGTGCTAACCCAGACAAATTATCAAAGCTGCGTAGACTTCAAGGTTTTTTATCCCTACCCCCACTTTGAGATCTTATAGAATTATCAATTGTGGCTACGCGCATTAATCGATTTAGTCAAAATTCGTTGTGCATCTGATAGGAAAAGATAGGTCAAAAAGGATATTATCCTTTCTCATGAGGAAACATGAACAAAGTCTACATTAACGGCATCGGCCAGGTTCCAGTTCAGGAATCCTGGGAGTTTTCACTCAAAGAAATTGCCGGCTTTGCTGGCCTTTTGGCCATGGAAGATGCCGGATTGGGCTATCCTCAAGGCCTTTTTGTAGGAAATATGCTTAGCCTGTCCGCTAATAAACAGGGCCATCTCGCCACACTCCTGGCAGACTGGTTGGGTTTTCATCAAAAACCCGCCTTGGGGGTTGAAGCTGCCTGTGGCTCTGGCGCGGCAGCGTTTCGCACAGCGGTTGAAGCCGTAGCCTCAGGTGAACTGGAATCTGCCCTGGTCATCGGAGTTGAAAAGATGACCGATTCACCCTCCAATGAGATCACTGCGCAACTCGTTACAGCCGCTGATGCTGATCTTGAGGGTGGACTGGGGCTCTCCTTCGTAGCCCTTAATGCGCTCATCATGCAGCGCTATTTGCATGAATACCATTGGTCTCACGCAGATTTTGCTGCCTTTTCCGTCAATGCGCATGCCAATGCCGTGCACAACCCATACGCCCGTTTCCGTAAGCCGATAGACTTGCAAGCTTATACCTCCGCAGCCATGATATGCGAGCCTATAAACCTTCTTGATGCCACCCCCATTGCTGATGGCGCGGCCGCAATCGTCATCAGCAGAAATCCTGGGTCGGCCGTTCACCGTCCAGTACGTGTTATTGGCTCTGCGGCTGCCACTGATTCAATTTCCATCCAGAACCGCAAGGACCCAATTTGGCTTTCTGCTGCGGAAAAATCCGCGTTAGCTGCTTATCGCCAATCTGGAATCCAGCCCAAGGATATTGGTGTTTTTGAATACCACGATGCTTTTTCTATTATGGCGGCGTTGTCTCTTGAGGCATCCGGTTTTTGCCCCAGGGGCCAAGGTCCGCGCCTGGCAAATGAAGGTAAGCTCAGATTTGAGGGCGAAATTCCTGTGGCAACGATGGGTGGTTTGAAAGCTCGTGGCCACCCGGTAGGCGCAACTGGAATCTATCAGCTATGCGAAGTAACCCAACAACTTAGGGGTGATTCTGGCCCAACCCAGGTCAGCCGGCCGTATTATG
>DATIUL010000291.1:0-2084 GCA_035466865.1 Anaerolineaceae bacterium
CGCTAACGTGCAGGCACCCGCGCAAGAGCCCAACCAGACCCCACCGGCACCATAGCGACCCTTAGCCACAGCCCGTGCGGCCCGAGCTGAACCTTTACCCATCCCCGGCGCCATAATTGATACCGGAATTTATGACTAAAAAAAAGCCATCGGAATATCCCGATGGCTTTTTTTATTCATAAATTCCGGTATCAATTATGGCGCCGGGGATGGGCAGAGGTTCAGCTCGGGCCGCAGGGGCAGTGGCTAAAGGTCGCTATGGTGCCGGTGGGGTGAAGTTAGGCTCTTGCGCGGGTGCCTGCACGTTAGCGTTGAGGGCATCCATCAGCCGTTGAAGTGCCTCAAGGTCGCCATTCGCGTTTGGGCCCTGCAGGTCCTGGATTTGAGCCGCAAGAGCCACGCTCGGACTTGGGTCGCCCAGGAGCATTAAGCGGCTTTGCGCGCGCAACAGGTTGTAATCGCTTACATAAGTTTGAGCCACCACCAGCCGGTAAGCAGCCTTGTCGTTTTCAGAAAGCTGGGATGGAGCGGCATCCCGATTGATGGCGGGAGAAATCATCAGTGAAATCACCAGGCCGATCGCCAGGCCAAAAATCAGCCCGGTCAGCAGGTAGAGGTTGGAGCGTTTTTCAGTTTCCACTTGTGCCTCCTGCTTTCCAGTTCTGCAGGATGGTGGCATCAATGCCATTAAAAAGCGCGCGCATCTTTGCCAGGTCGCCGGCCGTGTATCCAGCCCCTTCGGCAAATTTAATTGAACTGACCAGGTAGTTCACCGGGTCCGAAGGCGCAATTTTGGCCAGGGTGTCCAGCGCGGTCATCGGGTTCTGGTTGACCGCGTAGTGTTCCGCGGCCATCAAGGCAAAATCGGCCTTGAAGTCATCCCGCAGCTGGCTCAGCTTCGCCTGTTCAGGTGCCTGGGGCGGAAAAGCCAACCAGCCCACAGCCAGGCCTGCGCCCACGCCTATGAGGATCATCAAAAAGAAGAACAAGAAACGTTTGTTTTTCAGCTTGGGCTCCTTTCCTGTGCTTAGCAAAAAATTATGGCATGCCTGCTTGAATTAAGCAAGGCAGGAAGGCCGCATTCACCCTTCTGTTCTCCTGGCAGTCAACTGCGCAGGCAAATCTCAGCCGTCAGACCCCTTACTGTGCAAAAATGGCTTCCAAGACCCTTATAATTGACTTGTCAATTGAAAGATTTACCCTTCAATTAAAGCATTGACTTTCATTCGAAACCAAGGAGGCGTCTCATGAAAGAGGCTCCCAGCAAGCAGGAATTGGCCAGATTTATCATCTTCTATATCGTCTCGATCATCCTTCTATTCCTTTTAGGCCGCGTGCTCACGTAGGTGAGCCAAAAGAGATTTCTAACCAGGTTTGCGGCTGTGGGGCGTTTTAGCGTTCCACATTCTCATTCATTATAGGAGCAATAAAATGTATGGTTTGATTGGAAAAATGAAAGTTGTACCTGGTCAGCGAGATACATTGATTTCAATTTTGATCGAAGGCATAGCGGGTATGCCAGGATGTCTTAGTTATGTTGTAGCACTCGATCCAACGGACCAAGACGCTATTTGGGTAACTGAGGTTTGGATTAGTAAAACGAGTCATCAAGATTCGCTCACTTTTCCATCTGTTAAAAAGGCAATTACGCTTGGAAAACCACTCATTACGGGTTTTGGTGAACGGTTTGAAACAATACCCATTGGTGGTCATGGACTCTCAAACAACTTGCCTGCCTAATAATTTAATATAACCCCTGCGAAATTCAGGTTTTCAATACATCAGTCTGGTGAGTACTTTGTTTGCCTTGATCGTTAATGTGTCAAATTAGTTTATACATTTTCACGTCCACGTAAGAGTTCTCTCTTGACAACTCTTTTTCAATCCGTTATATTGTGTATATTCGGTATATACAGTTTAAGGAGTTAGGCGTAATGGAAATTTTATCCGTTCAAAATCTCAGCAAGCACTATCCCAAGTTCGAACTCAAAGATGTCTCCTTCAGCCTCGAACAAGGCTTTATCATGGGCTTCATAGGAAGCAACGGCGCCGGCAAGACCACCACGTTGAAATCAATGCTTGGC
>DATIUL010000292.1:0-2492 GCA_035466865.1 Anaerolineaceae bacterium
GCGTACGCAATGATGCCAAAGTAGCTGCCATGAGTTCAGTCGGCGGGAAAAAAGTTTTCGCTTCGCATGCTTATCACCCCGCCTTTCTCCTGGGTCAGGAATCCATTGCCTGGGAAGTTTGGGAGCAGCTTGGAGGCAAAGCACCGGACTGGTTCATTGTACCTGTTGGCCAGGGTGTGCATTTATTGGGAGCCTGGATGGGCTTTGAACGTTTGCGGAAAGCCGGCCTTATAGAGAAGACTCCTCGTATTGTTGCGGTTCAACCCAAATTGCTCAACCCCATTGTGAATGCCATCGAAAAGAATGCAAGTGAAGTGCAAGAGGCCATCCCCAGCCAGCCCAGCCTGGCCGAAGGGTTAGCCATTGCCAAACCAGTTCGATGGAAGCGGATCCTCGAGGCTATTCGCACCAGCGGAGGAACGGCGGTGGATGTCAGCGAAGAAGAAATCAAAGAGGGGCAAGAGCAACTGGCCAAATTGGGGTTGTACGTTGAACCCAGCAGCGCGGTTGTCTGGGGTGCGTTAATGAAAATTCGTCAATTAGCCAATCCAAATGACGTCTTCTTGTTACCATTAACCGGGAGCGGCTTGAAAGGCGCTCCGAAAGTTAATTAACTGTATAACAAGGATGCAATGGAAAATATCATCGAACTTACCCGCGGTGTTCCCCCGACCAAAAGCTTTCCGGTGACTCAGCTAAGCATCTGCGCGCATGATGCCCTGGCAGGTTACCCGGATAAGATTCTGCAGTACTCGAAATCGTTTGGTTTTGTTCCTCTACGCGAGAGCTTGGCTCAAATTCATAACGCCAATAAAGACCACATTATTATTGGTACTGGCTCGTTGCAAGTGCTCGACCACTTGTTGCGCAGTTTTCCAGTCGCCTCACTGCGTGTAGGTTTTGAAGAGCCTACATATGACCGAACCGTTACACAACTTAAACGCGTACGAGCTGATTTACTTCCCTGCCCGCTAAGACCGGAAGGGGTGGACCTTTCAGCCCTTAAACAAACCTTGGCTGAAGGCAAGAAGGTTGATTTTTTCTATGTCATCTCTGATTTTCAAAACCCTACCGGCTCGGTGATGCCACTTGAGAAACGCCAGGAGCTGGTAGCTCTGGCGCGGGAGCATCACTTCTATATTATAGAAGACCTACCTTACCGCGAATTGCGCTATGCCGGTCAAAGCATACCTTCTTGTTACGAGTTGGCCCCTGAGCTGACCTGCATGATGTCATCTTTCAGTAAATTGATTGCCCCAGGTCTGCGGGTGGGCTTTATGATCTTACCCCAGGAGCTTGTGCATCGTACCGCTAAAGTGGCTGAGGATACTTACATCAACCCCAGTTATCTTGATCAAGCATTGGTATATGAGTTTTGCCGACGTGGATGGTTGGAAGAACATCTGCAATTTTTAAAAGGGCTTTACGGTCATCGGCGCACGGTGATGATTGAGGCCATGGACAGGCACCTGACATCGCTTTGTGATTGGACATGCCCCGATGGCGGTTTTTTTATTGGTTCTTTTGTAAAACAAGCTGTTCATGCTGAAGTCCTAATGCAACAAGCCCAGAAACACGGTCTCAAACTAACTGACGGCCGCGGTTTTTATACTGAAGGTGGCGACCAGTTTGTTCGTTTGCCTTTCTGCGCGCTTGAAGATGAACAAATCGAAGCTGGAATCGCCAGGCTTGCTGAAACACTGAAGACCTACCCAGGCTAAAGGAAATTAATGACCCAAACGCTAAAAGAACGCCAGGCCAGCATAAAGGCTTATATTGAAGCCCACAGGCAAGAGATGTTCCAGGTCTTACAGGCTTCAGTCGAAATCAAGAGCCCCAGCGACTACAAAGCGGGCACTAATGCCGCAATTGCTTTTTTCCAGTCGCTGGTGCCGGAACTTGGTGCTAAAGCCAGCCGGCTTGATGGTGGGAACTATGGCGACCATTTACTGCTTGAATCTGAAAATCATTCATCGCCCTGTATCTTTTTTGTCGGCCACATCGACACTGTCTTTCCCGTTGGAACAGAATGGCCTTTCAATGTAGATGGAGCAAACGCCTACGGTCCCGGGGTGATTGATATGAAAAGCGGTGTAATTACACTTCTCTATGGCCTAAAAGCGTTACAAGCCACTGGTGGGATCCCTTTTGCCTACAAATTACTTCTGAACACTGATGAAGAAATGGGTTCACCTAACTCCAAGCTCTATCTGCCTGAGCTGGCAGAAGGGGTTGATTTTGCCTTTATTTTTGAGCCTGCGCAGCCTGATGGACGGGTCATCAACACCCGCAAGGGCATTGGTAAATTTGATGTTTATGTCACTGGCAAAGCTGCCCATGCAGGCAAGTCGCCGGAAACTGGCATCAACGCCGTGCTTGAAATGGCACACCAGATAATCAACGCTGAAAGCCTGGCGAGAAAAGAAATGCTGACCACTATGAACGCCGGTTTTGTGGAAGGTGGGCAATCGGCTTTCATCGTGGCGCCTTCC
>DATIUL010000293.1:0-3132 GCA_035466865.1 Anaerolineaceae bacterium
TATTTCAGGATGCCAATTTGATCCTGATGATCCTTAGCAGCCTTATAGTTGTTGTCTTGACCGGGTATTACTTTACGATGAAAGATAACAATCTGCTAATCCGGATTGGGCTCGCTGTGGCCATGGGTGGCGCCTTGGGTAACCTGGTCGACCGCGTAACACAAGGATACGTAACAGATTTTCTTTCTTTTGGCCGTTTTCCCATCTTCAATGTGGGCGATTCCGCGGTTACAGTTGGAGTAGGATTAATGGTACTGGCATTGCTGCTCGAATCCCGTCACACAAAGCCTGTTGACGAAATTGAAACGGCGATCAAGGATGAAAATGGCTGAAATCCGCGAGTTTATTTACTCAGGTGAAGATACTCCCCGCCTTGACAAGTTCCTGACGGATGCACTGGAAGATTTTTCACGTGTGCATACCCAAAACTTTATTGATGAAGGCAAGGTGACGGTTAACGGAAATGTAAAAACCAAAGCCGCCTTACGACTCAATTCGGGAGATGTCATCCGTGTGGAGGTTCCTGAACAAGTTGCTGAAACACTACTGGGCGAAGATAAAGCTCTAGATATTCTTTATGAGGACGAATCTGTCCTTGTGGTCAACAAACCAGCTGGGATGGTTGTTCATCCCGGTGCTGGAAACCTGACGGGAACCCTTGTAAATGCAGCCCTGGCTCACTTTCCGGCTCTTAAAGATGTTGGTGAGGCCGCTCGGCCTGGGGTAGTGCATCGCCTGGACAAGGAAACTTCCGGGGTCATTATTTTGGCTAAAACCACGGCTGCCTACCACCATTTGGTTAAGCAGTTCAAGAGCCGAAGAACCGAAAAAACTTACCTGGCGCTTGTGGATGGACTTCCTCCATCCCCCACCGGCAGAATTGAAGCGAATATCCATCGCGATGAACGCTTCCGCCAAAAAATGGCCGTTGCTTACGAGGGTAAAGGCAGAAAGGCTGTCAGTGAGTATTCCACAATCAAGAATTTCAACGACCACACGCTCCTTGAAGTTCGCCCACTGACGGGCCGGACTCATCAGATCCGGGTTCACCTGGCATATATCGGTTCTCCTGTTGCCGGAGATCAAATCTACGGCCGAAGAAAATCATCTATTCCTGGAGAACGCTTCTTTCTACATGCTCAGAAGTTGAAAATTGAACTGCCCGACAGGAAAATTCAGGAATTTGTCGCTCCCTTACCGAATGAATTGAATGATATTTTGAATCAACTGGAAGGTGAATAATGACCGCTAAGACCTACGACTTTCGTTCTGATACAGTATCACGCCCAACTGCAGCCATGCGCCAAGCCATGGCAAATGCTGAGGTTGGAGACGATGTTTATCAGGATGATCCATCAGTTAACGCACTGCAGATAAAAGCCGCGAAACTCCTTGGTAAGGAAGATGCCCTTTTTGTTACTTCAGGCACGATGGGTAACTTGCTGGCAGTCTTGGCTTGTTGCCATCGTGGGGACGAAGTAATCATGGGTGAAAAAGGACATACCTTTTTACACGAAGCCGGCGGTGTTTCTGCCCTGGGGGGCGTGGTTATTCATACGGTTCCGAACCAGCCTGATGGGACACTTGATTTGAAAGATCTTGACTCTGCATTGAGGTTTCCGGATATTCACGAGCCTATCTCGAAGATGGTAATTTTGGAAAATACACAGAATGCCTGTGGAGGTATGTCGCTATCGGTTGACTACACTAACAAAGTAGCCGCGTTTGCCCGCGAAAATGGATTAGTTTTTCATGTCGATGGGGCAAGATTGTTCAATGCCGCCATCAAACTGAATGTGCCTGCTGCAGATTTAGTGAGCCAAGCTGATTCAGTCACTTTTTGTTTGAGCAAAGGCCTTTGCTGCCCGGTCGGCTCTGTTCTTTGTGGATCCCATGATTTCGTTGAGCGCGCGCGTAGATTGCGAAAGATGCTGGGCGGCGGCATGCGCCAGGCAGGTATTTTGGCAGCGGCGGGCATTTATGCGTTGGATCATATGATTGACCGTTTGGCCGAAGATCACCAAAGGGCAAGCCAATTGGCCGAAGGTTTAGCTAACATTCCGGGCTTGAGCCTGGCGAAGGGCTCTCCTTATACTAATATGGTCTTTGTGCGTGTGCATGAAGATTCCAAATTGAGCAGTAGTGAATTGGTAGAGCAACTAAAGAAAAATGGAATTTTAGTCAACGAATCCGGGAAGAACGAACTGCGTTTTGTGACCCATCATGATGTAGATGGGGATGCCGTTGAGACCTGTCTGAAAGTGTTGCACTCTTTGCTCTGATAGGCACGGGAGGTGCAGCCATAACGTTGGGAGAGAAGCAACGTGAAAATTCTGCACAAAACTATTATTTTCGCCCTCATTGCCTGGATGCTTTTTGTGTCGATTGCTTTTCTATGGAAACCTCACCGCATTCAGGCAGCAGACGTATCAGCGGGTGAACCGACACAAATTCTTTCCGCTCCGAACGAATCTAAATTATTTCTTCCAATTGTAGCTAAAGCTCCGCCTCCTCCAGTCTCAATTGGGCCAGTAGGAGGCAGTATTACGGCAGTTCTTGTTGATCCTGTGGATCAAAAAATGGTTTATGCCGGGTCTTACGGCGGTGGGGTGCTTAAAACAATCGATGGTGGAAACAACTGGTTTAAGAGCGGCACGGGTATGCCCGGTAATGCTGCCATACAATCCTTAGGGCTCATTCCTGGCAGCCGCAATATTGTATTTGCTGGCACAAATGGGGGAGGTTTATATCGATCGGTTGATTATGGCTATTCCTGGACAAAGGTTGGACCTGAATTTGGAACCAACGCAGTATACGGAATTACGTCAGACCCAAACCGGCCGAATGTGGTTTATATCGTTACACGGATTACCGACGAAAATATTTGTAAGGGATTGAGGGGTGCGTTCTACCGCAGTGAGAATTGGGGGGTTACCTGGACTTTATTACGATATGGTGACATTGAAGGGACCTGTGAAGATTATTGGTACGACGTGGACGTAAAACCTGGGAATAGCAATTATGTTTATCTCTCTTACCATCAGCACGGACCGTACCAGTCCACCGATTATGCAAGTTCTTTTACACCCCTTCGTAATGGAATCACAGACCTTCAAGCCCGCTCCATTGCTA
>DATIUL010000294.1:0-3215 GCA_035466865.1 Anaerolineaceae bacterium
CAAATCCTCAACCGATTCGCCACAAGAAATGCGGCGGTCGCATATAAGCGTTACTTTGCCAGGAATGGTGTTGAGTGATGGGGATTCACAGACCAAATTTGTTACTTCGATTGTGCCTTTTCCCAGGAAAGAATCCTCCGGGAAGGAATCATACTTATCAATCCGTTCAACAATCGGCAATGCTTTAACAAGTGCATTGTCACCGCGCCAGGCAGCCGAAGCATGGGCAGATTTCCCTGGAATTGTAATTTGGATGAGGGCTCTACCCTTATGCCCCCGGATAATTTTTCCTTCACTCGCTTCAGCGACCAGTATAAAATCAGGTTTGAGGTCTGGTGCTTCTTTCATCATCGCCTCAACCGCAGAACCTTCAACATCCTCCTCAGAAATGGATGCTGATACCCACAGAGTAAAATCGCTATACAAACCAAGCGCTTTTATTGCTCTTCCCGCGTAGGTAATGCCCATGAGGCAACCTTTATCATCCACGGCGCCTCTCCCAGAAATTACACCATCTGTGACCTGAGGTTCAAATGGGGGATGAGCCCACTCGGAAAGGTCTCCGGTCCCTACCGTGTCAATATGAGCGTCGTACAGGAATACCGTCTTCCCATGGCCAACCCGGCCGAGCAGATTGCCAACCGGGTCGACCTTAACTTCATCAAAACCGAATGCGATCATCCTATCCCGTAAGTAACCAATGGCATTTCCCTCATCATACGTCACACTGCTGATGGCAATGAAAGACTTGAGATCTGAGATGAGCTCATTTTTTACACAGTCAAGATAGGTGTTGATTTGTTCAACGGCTTCTTGAATAATTTTGGAATCCGTCATTCAGTTTCTCCGTAAATAAAATTAGCGCAATCCGCTGATATTTCCCATCGTTAATGCCATCAAGGCTTTAATGGTGTGTAATCTGTTTTCAGCCTCGTCGTAGATAACAGATTGAGGGCCGTCAATTACTTCTTCCTTAACTTCAACACCGCGGTCAGCCGGCATACAATGCATATAGATGGCACTTTTACGGCCAAGTGCCATTTTCTGATTGTCGACAAACCAATCCGGGTGCTGGTTGATCATCTCAACACCACGCTTTTCATCATCACCAACCGTCATAATTGGTCCCCAACCTTTTGCGTAGATCACATCGGCACCGGTGCAGGCTTCATTCATATCGTGGACAACTTCAAATTTTGACCCAGCTTCTTCCGCATTGGTCTTCGCCAGAGCCATTACGTCGGGATGCAGTTCAAAACCTTCGGGATGAGCCAAGGTTACATCCAGGCCAAAGCGAGGCATCATCGCCACGAGCGAGTTGGCCATGGAAAGGGGTCGCATGTAATTTCCAGCGCACGTCCAGGAAATGACAAATTTTCGGCCTCTCAATTCATTGTTGAATTTCTCTTTGATGGTCATAATATCAGCCAATGCCTGGGTGGGGTGCCAAATATCGCATTGCATATTCATGACAGGAATCTTTGCATATTTTGCCAGTGCTTCCATCCAAAGGTGCCCATCGACCAGGGTATTCCGGACGCCGATACCGTGACCCATTCGTGAAAGCACCTCGATAGTATCCTGCGGGGTCTCACCATGGCCTACTTGCGTAGCTTTTGGGGTTAGATAATTAGCATGACCGCCGAGCTGCGTAATGCCACATTCAAAGGCATTGCGGGTTCGGGTGGATTCCTCAAAAAAGAGCAGGAAAACTGTTTTGTTCTTCAGAATGTCAATCGGCATGTCCAGCGCGTAGCGCAGTTTCAATTCTTTAGCGACATCAAGCAAAGTTTCTAATTCTTCGCGAGTCCAATCTTGTGTTTTGAGTAAATGTTTACCTTTAAGCCCTGTTTGCATTCTTACACCTCTAATTTTTAATTTTTTAAACGCCTTTGAGTTTTTCAAGCACTTTTTCAGGCGTAATTGGCAGTGAATCGAAGTCCAATTCAAGTGCGTTGCTGATGGCATTTGCAATAGCGGCGGCAACCGGAACTGTGGCGCATTCTCCAATACTTTTTGCGCCGTAGGGTCCCGCGCTCTCAATGCTATCTACAAAACTGATCTTTATTGGTGGCATTTCAGCAGCGTGAATCAATTTGTATTTCTTAAAAGTGTCATTCTTAACCACACCATCAGCATCAATCCCAAGATCTTCGCAGAGCGCGTACCCAATTCCCATCTGGATGGCTCCCTCAATTTGACCTTGAGCTTGCAGCGGGTTGATGACTCTTCCCAAGTCATGACAGGCGGCATAATCCAGCACTTCTGTCGTTCCAGACTCTGTATCTACTCTTACCTTTGCAAAGTGAGCTCCATAGGACATCACCACGGCCTCAGACGCAAAAGTATGCGAGACGCAGAAATCATTACCATGAGCCTGATGAGCGTGGCTAACAATTTCTGCCAGAGAAAGTCGGCGTTCGAAGTCCTGCAAATGAACCAAATATCCACCCTGAAACGCAAAATCGTCAGGAGATATGCCCAACATCTCAGCAGCTTCTTCTCTCAAAAGAATAGCCATTTTTTCAGCACACTTTGCCGCAGCCTTGCCGCAGACAAACACTCCCCGGCTGGAGTAATCTCCCAGATCCCAAAGTGTCGTTTCGGTATCGGCTTGGACACAAGTAATGCTATCCATACTGATTGATAGAACTTCTGCTACCATCATGCGTTGCATGGTAACAACACCGTTGCCCATTTCACTGACCCCTGTGTACATGCTGAGTGTTCCATCTTCGTTCATCTTGAGGATGACCCCACAGGTATCCGGAAGTACCCCGAAAATTCCATTTCCGTGAACAGCAACAGCCATGCCAACACCAATTCTGTATCTGCCGTTCGCTTTTCTCGATTGGGATTGTTCTTCGATTGCCTTATCCCAGTCAAATGATTGGGCACCTTCCAGAACGCAGGCAATTGGTTGAGCATTACCAAAAGGTTTGCCCTCAAGACGATCGACATCCTGATTTGTCACCAGGTTCTTTTGCTGTAATTCCAATATATCGATTCCAGTGCGCCTGGCAATTTTATTAAGTTGACGCTCCTGGGCAAAAGCAAGCTGAGGGGATCCATAACCGCGCATAGCCCCAGCAATCGGTGTATTTGTGAATGCAGCCCGGGCATGATAGCGGAGATTTGGAGTCTTGTGATTTCTGAAGTATTTGGCACTCTGTGCCCACACAACACTCATCGTAGCAGCAGTGTATGCACCCGCG
>DATIUL010000295.1:0-2250 GCA_035466865.1 Anaerolineaceae bacterium
GCTTTAACCCGAAAATTCATTCTTTATCAGTTTGTTGTTGCTTTTCCCACGCAATTTTCAGTCGACACCCTCCTTGCCTGCCTAAGTTAGATAAGGCGACCTGTCAGATTTTCCCCTCACTTCCCACGCAGAACAAATCGCATGGATGCGTATTACCGCAACCCTTCCTGACGCAAACCCACACTGCAACAATTGCTCAAGCACCTTCATTCGCAAGACGTGGCGTTTGGGTATTAGTGGCATAATTAAATAGTCCCAATCAATTTTTGCTCCCTTTTTAATAGTGTCTCTTTACTCAGCTTCTTCAGGGTCAAATATGGAGGCAGAAAAAGTGAACGCTCTCAAGTACTCGCGTTCCAATCTGTTCTGTAACAACAGCACGCTCTGCGAATCGACGGCAATTCTACAGCTACCACCGTTTTACATTGCAAGCAGCTGGATGCACGCAAAGACATTTCCCATTAGCCTACAAACTCAAGAACACAAATCAAGCTCGTTTTCTGAGCAAAGAAATAATGCTCCTGCCCAAAACCATGCGCTCTCTGTTCCAATAGGAGGAATGTAGTGAAAACCTATCTGTCCTTGCTCTTTGGGATTGTCCTTGTTGTCGCCAATGCCTGCGGTGTTCCAGCCGGCCATACTCAAACAGTTGAAACCCCTGAAATCGTCACACCCGGGCTTGCTCAACCTGAAGCCACCCTGGCGCAGATGTCGGCCAAAGAAGGCCTATACGAAAACGAACATTTCAGCTTCACTATTCCAGAAGGCTGGGGTCAAACGCTTCCAAACGGAGAATTCTTTGACCTGGGGGTGCAGAGAATTATCACCATTCACAATGTTTTAAATGCCAAAAAGTCAGTAGCCTTTTTCACGGTCGCTTCGGCTGCTTTATCGGAAGGATAAACGCTCCAGTCCCGTTTTGATCAAGCCTATCAGAAGGGGCCTGACATTGAGGATGCACTGATAAATCCCTTTGAAAACAAGGGGCTTACCGGCATTGAGCTTACATACGGACGCCCCTGGGGTGAGCCGCGCTACAAATTTCATGACATTTGGTTGGAAAAAGATGGGCTTGTCTATGTCCTTTCTTTTCAGGCTTATCCCGATAGTTTTGAACCGTACTCTCAAACCTTTGACGCAATTTTGGACAGTTTCTCCTTTAAACAAAGCCAGCCAGAAGCAACAGGAGTGTCAATAACTACCGAAATACCGGAAGTAAATCCCACTGATTTTCCACTCCCGCCTGCCACCGTCCGGATTGCTTTTGCGGCAACCGGGTGGACGGTACCCAAGTCCGGTGAGGAAATCTTTGTGATGAACACCGATGGCAGCGGCATCACCGCTCTCAGCAATAGCCCTGGTGACGACCGTGACCCCTCCTGGTCACCCGATGGAAAATTCATTGCCTTCACCTCCGACCGCGATGGCAACACTGAGGTCTACGTTATGAACTCGGATGGCACCAATCAAACGCGCGTGACTAACAGCCTTGAAAATGAACATCACCCCGAATGGTCCCCGGATGGCAAGCTCATCGTTTTCTCCAGGACCATGGCAGATAATAGCGGCGACCTTTTTGTCACCAATACCGACGGCAGCGCCACTGCCCGCCTAACCGATTCGCCCAAGCGCAATGAAGCCTACCCCGACTGGTCACCCAACGGCATTGAGATTGCGTTCTCTGCCTTCGGTGGCGGCCAAAGCGGCATTTTCGTGATGAAAGCAGATGGGTCTGATATCCGTTCCATCATGACAGGCGCCCTGCATTACCCAGAGTGGTCGCCGGATGGAACCCAAATTGCTTTTGATGGCGAGCCTGGCGGCTGCCTCTTTGAGGTCTACATCATGAATGCGGATGGGTCCGGGATGCGCAAAGTCACCACCCACCCGGGCGGTTGCGGTGAGTACAACAAATCGCCCTCCTGGTCGCCGGATGGAAAGCAACTGGTCTACTCTTCCACAGACCGCAACCCTGACCCGGGTGTCGATATTTACATAATTAATGTAGATGGCAGCGGCGAAACCGCGCTCACCCACGGCAAGACCGACTTGCACAACGGCGGCTTCTACCCCAGCTGGTCGCCAATACCCTGACCAAAACGCCCAATCCGTTTGCTGTGCTAAATTGCATCTAGGGCTTCGAATTGTTGAGCGCGCGTACGTATAGCCTTCTCCTTGCTTGGAGAGCACGCAGTAGTATTAATTACCCCAAGAAATATCGTCCGTTCTGCAAGGTTTCGAGGAAAAATG
>DATIUL010000296.1:0-10326 GCA_035466865.1 Anaerolineaceae bacterium
GATGCCCACACCCACAAGAAGTAAAGGAACAGCCTTGACGAGGGTTTCCGCGATGGCATTCCAACTGCCGAAGGCACCTTTGAACAACGCACTGTAAGCTTCAATTGGATTGACTCGCAGACCAAGCAAG
Source organism: Anaerolineaceae bacterium (assembly GCA_035466865.1). Classification (GTDB taxonomy): domain Bacteria; phylum Chloroflexota; class Anaerolineae; order Anaerolineales; family Anaerolineaceae; genus Mesolinea. The sequence goes on from DATIUL010000296.1 coordinate 131, forward strand.
AGCAAAGCGCCGACCAGCAAAGCGGCCAACGTGGCCAAAACAGGTAATAATGCATCTAAGGTGGAATAAAGTCGGTCTCTCATCATTTACAGAAAACCCTCTACTTCTGATTGGGTCGATTGGCTGTTGATAAAAAATGTCAAGTTGGCGCGACAAACAACTGCCTATAGTTATTTTTTAAGGTAATGGGATAATTTTACCAGTGAGTTTAGTTTTGTAGACAAATATGAAGTGCAGACTGAAGACAGTCACTAAGCTCCGCCTTTTCGTCGGAGAAGATTTGATTTGATCATTTTCTATAAAAAAACTAAAATCGTAGAGGGCTTATTTTGATAATTCGCATTTACGAGACGAAAAGTTTTCAAAAATCAATTCCACCTTTGACACTCGCAACTTGCCTTAGTATTTGTTGCACTGTCGGGAATTTATTGCCGGTAAAAACAGGCCTAAGATACAATTCCCAGAGAACCTGCCGGGATTCCCGGATTTGAGTTTCCAATTCATGTTACAGCTTTAGAATCGGTAACTTCATATCAGTAAAATTTTTAAACTTTGATTTTTGTCGGCCTGGTGGACGTATTGGCCAAATGGGGAATGGAAGAATAGACGTACAGACATGGAGGCGCAAGAAGCCCCTTCATGTCTGTTTTTCAACCCAATCCAAATGCAGGGGTTGAATCCTCGGACTGAATGTCAGTTTGCTTTATGGCAACTTGCGTTGGCGTACCATAGAGGGCATCTTCAATACTAAGGGCCAGCTCACCTCTCAGTCGAAAATAAGGACGATACGTTGATTGAAGCGAGACATAAATTGTGCCTCTGGGACAATTCAATTCTTTTACGATTAATAAGACAACGGCGAACTGTTTGCGCAGATCACCGTTGAGGATTACCAATCTGAATTTTTGTGAACAAGCTTGAATTCTTATAAGGAGTAACTCCTGAATTAACGCTGAACCCTTCCTGTAGCATCCCCTTCTTTCAATTTGAGGACATCAGCAATATTCACCCTGTTAAAATCGCCTATGATCGAATGCTTCAGGCAGCTGGCTGCAACCGCAAATTCCAGGGCTTCCCGATGATCTGCATAATGGTTTAATCCATAAATCAGTCCTGCGGCAAAAGCATCCCCCCCACCTACCCGGTCAATGATATCCCGAATCTCATACTTCTTACTGACAAGAAAGTGAGTGCGGTCATTAAGACAAGCTGCCCAGCCATTTACATCCGCGCTTTGACTTTCGCGCAGAGTAATTGCGATCATCTGCAAATTAGGATACTGCAACAAGACCTCATTGGAAAGAAGCTCATACTTCGTCGTATCCAGATCACTGTTCGTAACATCGATATCGACCTTGATTCCCAGCGCTTTTTGAACATCTTCTTCGTTCGCGACGGCAATATCCACAAACTTTATCAGTTCTTTCATAACCTCTGGAGCTGATTTTCCATATTTCCACAGATTCTTGCGGTAATTAAGGTCGCAAGAAACAGTGATGCCTTTCTTTTTGGCAATCTTTGCAGCTTCAAGGCTTAGTTCCATTGTGGATTTCGAAATTGCAGGCGTGATACCAGTTATATGAAACCAATTAACACTGGTAAATACAAGATCCCAATCAATGTCTCCTGGTTTGGCAAGGGATATTGCGGAGTAATCTCGATCGTAGGTGACTTTACTTGGAAGTTGATTTGCTCCATTTTCCAGAAAATAAATCCCCAATCGACCATTGCCTCGTTGAATCCTGCCAGTTCCAACGTTGAATTTTCTCAGTTCTGCAATACAGGCATCAGCAACTGGGTTTTGGGGCAGTACGGTCATAAATTCGACATCTTCCCCAAAATTGGCGAGAGAAACAGCAACATTTGCCTCACCACCGCCAAAAGTGGCTTCGAGGGTTGGGCTCTGAAATAAGCGCTCATGCCCCAATGACCGGAGCCGTAGCATGATTTCACCAAATGTTAGGTATTTCATTTCTCACTCCTCATTTCTGCAAAAGATGAACCGCAAAGCCGCCAAACTCATCCTTCAAATAAACTGAGATTAATCGATCGCCCTTTGTTTTGGCAGTCGACATATCTACTTCGATTCCTTTTCGATTTAAGTAAGCAATTGCCCGGGGGATACTATTCGTCTTTACAGCAATGTGTCCATTCCTGCCAAGGAATTTTGATTTGGTAATTTCTATGGCATCGGAAACAAAATTCGAGCTGTTGCCCTCTTTGATCTGGAAATCAAATGCATTGTTAAAGGCATGAGCAACAGAAATTGATTCTTCTTCACTGTCCTGGTTGATTCCAAGGTGTGCCACTTCAAAGCCTAGAAGGGTTTTGACCGCAATTTTTGCGTTTTCAGTAATTGCTGAATACTTATGTTCTTTGATGTCACTTGTCTTACATAGCCATCCACCGCCTACTGCATGGATGTACGGTTTGTCCGCAAATTCCGTAAGATTCTCGTTGCTCACCCCGCCAGTGGGAATGAACTTAATCCCTGCAGATTGGTATGGGCCGTACAAAGCAGCACAACCTTTAATCCCTCCAAAAACTTCCGCCGGAAAGAATTTTACAGTTTTAAGCCCCAGGCTCAATGCAGTATCAATCTCGGTCGGGGTGACACACCCAGGCGTCACCGTGATGTCATTTTCAAGACACCATTTTACAATCACGGGATTGAGCCCGGGAGAGACGATAAATTGAGCACCAGCCTGCACCGCTTCCTTGCATTTTTCAAGGCTCAGAATGGTACCTGCTCCTACCAACATTTCTGGGACAGCTTTGCGGATATTTTTAATAGCCTCAATCCCCGCAGGGGTCCTCATTGTAATTTCAATAACATCGATCCCGCCAGCAATCAAAGCCCTGGCGGCATCAACCGCGTCATCAGCATTTTCAATCGCCACCACAGGAACAAGACCCGTATTGCCAATTCGCTCTAGGTTATCCATTCATTCTCCCAATTTACTAATTCCTTGTCCAGATCATTAAGGAATCCTTCCATCTTGCCGGGAAGATCGTTATTTGCAGACCCAATGATTGCTTATGGTCTTTTAAATCAGAAGGTCCCGAAGGTTTTCACCGCATCTACCGCAGACATTCCGTTTTCAATCGCAGCACGTGTATCCTTTTCACCGCGAACTTTTGCCAGTGTAATCGAAACCGCTTTTTCCTCGATCTCCTGTGGAATGACAACGACGCCATCGATATCGCCAAAAATCAAATCTCCAGGATTGATCTTGATGTTTCCAATTTCAACCGAGCAACCATACCGGATAACCTGGTTTCGGTAGAGCGATCCCTGTGCGTCCCGCCCCATACAAAACACCGGAAAATTCTGTTCCAAAACCTGGCGTGTATCGCGCATGTACCCGTCGATAACTGCTCCAACAGCACCCTTCTGAAGGATTGTGGCTGTCATGATTTCGCCAAAATAGCTGCAGCGCCGATCACCGCCCGTGACAATATAAACTTCATTCTTTCCAATATGATCCGTTGCTTCAGGAAGTAAACCCAGGGGTTCTTCCTGCTCACCATAAACATCACAGATAATGGTGGGAAATGCCCTGCCGACCATTACGTCCGTCGGCCGCAAAGCCTGGATGTCATGAGGTAAATATTGGTGACTGTATCCAATTGAATCCAGCATGTCACACAATACACCCGTATAGACTTCCTTTTTCATCATTTCAAACAATTCTTCATCATTCTTCCAATCAACCACTTTATCCTCCATTAATTATTTTTTGTTTAATAATTCTTCAACCGAATACATCAATTACAATAAAGAGCGTTTCAAAAGCGTTGCCAAAGTATCACTTCCAACTTCCGGTTTGATATATTTCATGGCAATTTTCAGGAACGCTTTGTAAGCTTTAGGTTCACCACCAACTGTAATGCTTGCACTTTTCCCTATGAAGGTAGCTTTGTTAGTAAGAGATGGAACTTTAATCTCCTTAATTTCCTTCCAAAATATCTTTTTGCTCTTTCCAAACATTGAGACAAAAACAAGTCCATCCTCATAAGCGATCACTTTGCGCAAAAAAGTGTAAAACAGGATACCGCAGCCGATTACAACAGAAAACAATGCGATTCCAGCCACAGAAAGGTAGGAAAGTTCATCGGTTCCTGCAATTCCTGGATTCACGTACTTCATGTATAAAATGAATAGTCCCATGGCGAACAACAAATAACCCATGATGGCAGTGACTTTTGTTTCAGATACTCGGACTAATTCGACTTTCTCGGCTTCAGGTTGTTTTCTTGTTAGGCTAAAAACTGTGAAGAGAACGAGTAAGATGCAGACAACTGCTGATACAAGAAGAATTATCATGGTAGTACCTCTTTCTTTACCTTGAATGCCATTATGTTTTCATAAAGTTCTCGTGCCCTCTGTGGATTTTTAGGATAGAGCATAAGCACATTAAATAAATAGGCTGAACATCTGAGACCCACCAGTTCTTTGGCAAAAGCCATCGCCCCGATCTCCTCAAGGCATAAGATCCTGCTGCGGTTTTCGAAAGGTCCAACTTTCCAAAGAGTAATATGTTTTTGAGCTGTATAAATGTCTGGCTGGCTTTGCTCAAGGTAATGGTACAACTCATGGGCGAGCAGCAAATCTGAGGTTTTTACATCTCCTAAAGATTCGCGAACTCCGAGTTCATCTATCAATACATCTGTTGCATCTGCATTATCCAAAAAGAGCGTGATTGAAGCCGGCTCTTCAAAATAAGCAAACATCAGGTAACCATCACTGCTTTGTCCGTTTTGAATATTTAGATGAAGTCCCATCTGTTTGACTAATTCTTGCGGGGCAACATCACCATATTTGGTCCTTAGTCGGCGGGCCTGATTTGTACCGCAATTCATCGCCTCATGTGTATAGGTCAATTGCTGATCAGGCTTAATTCTCACCACAAAAGGATCACGATAAAAAGCGTACCTACTCCAATCCTCATCTGTGAGCGTTAAGATGTCCTCGACCCAAGCTTTGATCATATGATTTTCTCAGCACGAGCACTAATGAGAATAATCGGCTCGTCCTTTCCAACTCCAATGAATTCACATTGCATGATCGTTAGAAGCTGCTCCAAACTCAAAGTATTTGAAAAATCCAACACCTTGGCACCGATGCACAAGTAAACGTCAGGTGTTTGAACCATTTGATGCGCGTAACCCAGGGTGGAATTCCAAAGTGAGGTTACACTTTGGTCCCATTCAGATGCGCTGCATGAGGAAACGATGGCATCGCTGCATTGAACTTTTATAAACCCTCTTCGATCAACCAAACGTACTTGTTGTTTATCTCCGACTTTGCGGCCAAAAACATAAAAGGAGTCATGCAGCAAAATGTTCTGAACTTCAGATGGTTCAGTTCGCATCGAATCCGCCGCCAGTTTCCTTGCTTCGGCCTCGTCGCATATACTGAGTAAATTGGTGGCCTGGACCTCGTTTGAACCCAAAGCGATTGCGGTTACCTTTGAAGTTTGAGAATCCACTTCAATATGTACTTCAATGGAGTCCGGAACTGCCCCATTCTTGATAGCCAGTGCAGCTGCCTCCCGTTTAATTTGCGAGATGTCTTCAGTCGTGGGATTGGGAATAATTCTTTCAACGACATCCCGTATCATGGCAAGTGCGACACCAATTGAGGAGATAATCTCAGCAAATTCAGGGATCTTATAACTGATATTCATGGATTGAGCAGTATACGGAATAAGCGCCGCTGCCCCGCCCCCAACACCCACAAGGGTGATCTGGTCGGGCTCAAGACGATATTTCAATGTCAGTTCTTCAAGCACAGGTTTGATTTTTTCGTAAGCTTTTTGAAGGATCTGACGGGCTGCTTCTTCGACTGTTACACCAAGGTACTCTGCCAGGGGCTGCATGCAAAGACGGGCTGATTCGGCAATCCCATAGGTAAAATCTTTCTTATCTACCAGACCTAAAACATTAGCCGCACAACTATTGGTGATCGTAACTCTTTTACCGCTTGCGAGCTTGAGGCAAACATAATCCGCCGGATCGCCCTCTTTCGGAGCAAAGAACTCAAGTTGCGGATCCACAATCTCTTCGACTGGGGTATAAACTGCATACTTAAGGCCCGCAATATGCGCCGAGCGAGGTCCCACATCCACTAATTTGTGATTATCGGCACGCACCATACTGCCACCGGCAACCCCCAGTACTCGTACATCCAGAGAGTTGATATAAGTTTTGTGCCCGCCCACAACGCTGTATTCCACCGCAGGCCGGCCATTCTTGATTACGCCGATATTAGTTGATGTTCCACCAACTTCAAAGTAGATCCCATTGGAGGCGCGCAAGTACAAAAGTGCACCCATAACACTCGCTGCAGGACCGGAAAGCATCGTCAGAACGGGCCGTTTTTTCATCTCTGAAATATCCATGACACCGCCATCGCCACGCATGATCATTAATGGGGAATGGATGTTCGCCTGCCTGACACTTTTCTCTGTACTATTTGCCGTTTCCATCATCTTCGGAAGAATGCTGCCATTAATGGCCGCCGTCCGGGTCCGCCGTGTTAAGCCATAGAGTTTGCTGATATCGGAGGCGGCACAAACCATAACACCATGTCTTTCAGCAACATCTCGGACTATGTTTTCCTCTTTAATACTGTCCACACCGAAAGCTTTTGAGGCGACGATGACAGATGCACCCTCGTTGGTTAGACTTACAATCTGGTTTTCAATATTCTTTTCGGTGCAATCTTTATTTTTAAGATAGGTGTGGCAGGTATGGATTTTTCTTCCGGTGCCTAAATCGATATCCGGAATATTGGATTGTTTTTTCGCCAAGAATCCTTCGATACCGCCTGCGCCCATACCAATAATGCCTACCTTGGCGACATCACCCTCCAGAAGAGCGTTGGTCGCCTGGGTTGTACTGTGAGCAATAAATACAACATTGGCAGGATCAATGTTATTTTTTGTCAGAACATTTTCGAAGCATTCAATTACTCCGGCTGCCACCCCCATTGGATGGTCATGAGTAGTCATTACAACTGATTCACCAACCATTTCATGGGTTTCGTTATCTAAGGCGACTGCCTTTGTATGGGTACCACCCACATCTATGCCTACACGAATCTTCTTCCCGTTCATTATTACTTCCTTTACTCTTACCAATGTACTAAGAGCCTCAAAAGAATGAGGTATTCGGTGATCCGGGGTGAGGATGGAAGAAGAGGGTATCCTCTCTTCCATCCGTCACCCTAATCAAGGGACTTCTTGCCTATAGAGTTGTTAATAAATTAAAAGTTAAGCCGCAAACATGAAATACGCAATCAGCTCGAGGACAAATGCCATTGGCAGAACATAAGGAAGCGTCTGCATCAGATAATCCTTGACCGTGATCTTTGTGTAGCCAATCGCCCATACATTCCATGATTGGGTTGGACAAATGTTCGTATTGATGGCAGTAGCTGTGACATAAAAAAGTGGGAACAAAATAGCGATGGGATAGACACCTTGTCCAGCAATGATCGCAAATGTTGCCGCACCAGCACCCCAAATAGTGAGGGGACCGCGGAACAAAGCCAGGATTGCAAATAGACCAAAGCCCAGGAATAACAGGAAAAGGCTGTTAGGTAGAATTGGGGATACGATCGGAGCAAGCAAAGTCCTGGCGAATCCGGCAGATTTAATGTACATCTGAAGGAATAGCAGGAATCCGAGTACGAGACCTACATCTGCAACACCATCGTGGAATGTCTTTTCGACGACGTTACCAATTGCGTTCCAGCCCTTACCAATATAGCCAGTCCATGCCAGAGCCCAGATTACAGCAATGATAATGGCAGGAATTGAACTGATACCAAAAGCAATCGCGATGGAAACTGGGATAATGGGGGTAATTGCTGCCCAGATGCTGACATCTTTGACTTGCGCATCAGCACCACTATCGGTGCTCGGAGCCGCCCATGCATGTACCTTGTTCAACTTACGGTTGCTGATGAGGATCATGACAATATATGTCACAACAGAAACGGCTACTGCAATCCCACCAAATCGATACCAATCTGCACCGATGACGTACTTGGCAGAATCGTTCAGCACCATTGTGCCAGCAGCCTGGCTTAACAAAGCGTTATTCAACCAAAGACCAGCTCCAACTGCCATTGAATAAGCTGCTGCGGCAAGATTTTTGGAGACACCCAAAGAAAGCATGATCGGGAAAACAATCACACCGATGGCAACCACTGCACCAACGCCGTAGGCGGTGGTAAAAATTGCAGTTACAACAATGGAGAGCAAGATTACCGTCAGGCTTGGTTTATCGCCGCCCAACTCAACTGCTTTACGGATAATAGTTCTGGCGATACCAGTTTCGATCAATACACGGCCGAACCAGCTACCAAATATAATGTTGATGGCAGTGGGGCCAAAGCTTTCTGGACCACCCTGGAAAATTCCAACATTAATATCTTTTAGTGTTACCGTGCCGCCAATCAGGCTAATTCCAGCCCACAGAATTGCCATTACGAAAAGACCGAGCAGCAGATTGCCGCCCTTTGCGGCATAGTATATGAAAATGAAGTATGTAATCAGTAAAACAATTCCAAGTGCAATGTTCATTATATAGATCTCCTTTTAATTTTTTGGGTCAAAATTGTCACAAACTAAAGTAGCCTTTTTCCAACTCAAATAAAGGACTAGCTTGGCGCATCCCTCCTATGCGGGTCTTGCTTTACTTCGGGTGCGGCGGATAATGTGAATTATTTGCTCTAATTGCCTCCTTTGATTCGAAGAGAACCTGAAAAACCAATACATTCCCGGAATTAAATTTTTCATCTTCCCAGGTTTACAGAAATTTCCGAAGTTGTTTTTTGAAGCAGTGGGGTGACTTGCTGGACTCTATCCAAAGTCATATTGATGATCCAACTGCTGATACTGACTGCAGCAATCGCATGATTTTGTGCGTCAAAGATAGGAGAGGCAATACACCGAATTCCATCTTCATTTTCAATATTGTCGATAGAGATCCCGAGAGTGCGGATTTTCATTAACTCTTTGAAAAACTGGTTTGGTTCTGTGATTGTAGCTTTGGTTTTGGCAGGTAACCCATTCTTTTCAACGTACTCTTGCCATTTTGATTCTGATTGATAAGCAAGCAATGCTTTTCCCAGGGCGGTGCAATGAATTGATGTTTTGCCACCAACCTGGGACGCCATAATGACCGCCTCTCGTCCATTGATCTTGTCAATATAAATAACTTCAGATCCTTCCAAAATACCAAGATGGATTGTTTCATTAACTTGTTTGCTCAATGCTTCCAAGTAAGGACGAGCGATATTGAGAATTTCATTCTTTTCAGTAAATTTAGCTGCTAACCACGAGCTCCTCGCCCCTAGTGAATATTGTCGGCTTTCTTCATCTTGAAAAACATAATGACTCTCCGCAAGCGTTGCCAGGAGGCGATAAACGGTGCTCTTATTCATTCGGAGCCCCTTACTGATTGTTGAGAGATTTTGTGGGGTATCTGATAAAGCCAAGTATTCAAGTACTGATATTGCATTCCTTACAGAATTGTTAGCAGTGAATTCAGTTTGTTTCATATATTGAAATCCCGTTTCGCATATTGAACCTTAACAAATTATAGAATTGTTATTAACATAAGTCAATAGGAGATTCCATTTTTGTAAATTCTCCTCAAACTACGCCATCTGCCATCTCCGCTTGGAAAAGGAACTTGCGCCTCTTTCCACCTTTCACACGCTTGTTTCCTGACAGCAATGATCGCTTCCAGAGGGATGCCCAGTGGTTGGCCTTCCACTGGTAAATCCAGGTAATCCGCTTCCGACTCTACTAGCTAGACCAGTTTTATTTGTGCGGCAGATTTTTCCTTTGATGGAAGAAATGGATTTTTAAAGGTCGGACTGAGGCTGTCCGCAATTCTCAATTCAGCCTAAAAATGCATTATTAAAATAACTTTATAATCAATACTACGGTTTTGTTTTAGCCATGCAAGGCATGGAAAGGAGCAATCAAGATGAAAACTGCCCTCTTAGTGACCGTCTGCGCGCTATTGTTGCTAAGCGCGTGCCAAACCGGCCCAATGCCCCCCAACCCCGCCTATCCCAACGCCCAGGTACCAATCGAGGTCCCTGCAGCTACCCAGGAATCTCCCGCCTCCGTCCCACAATTGGCGAGTTCTGACCCCACAGATATGGCTTTCAT
>DATIUL010000297.1:0-2426 GCA_035466865.1 Anaerolineaceae bacterium
GGTTTTTCCTTGATCAGCATGGTCAGCGCTGTGCAGATCACGTAGACAGCAATGAGGATGATAAGAGCTGCCCAATAATTTTGGTTTTCAATCTTGCCTTTTACCACCAGGAAAACGAAGATGATGGGCAGGGGCACTTCCAGCAGCGATTTTATGGAGGAGAACAAGGCATACTTGGATTTTGGGGCAATATCCGGAATCAAACCCTGCAAAGCGCCATGGCTCCAGTTGGAGGCAACCATTGAAAGCACAACCACCAAGAGCAGTACCCAATAACCAGTCATACCGCTCATTGTGGCAGCGATCGCTCCCACGGCCACAAAACTAAGGACATCCAAAATGCTGCCAGCCAGGATGAATGGCCGCCTTCGGCCGAGCTTGCTGGTGCTATGGTCGGAAAGGATGCCGGCAATAGCCTGTACCAGTAGGGCAACCATCAAGCTTATAAGCCGCAAAATGCCAAAATACGTGCCTTTTAGAGATTCGCCCACAAAAGCTTGCACCAGGAGCGGTAGCAGCAGGGGGGTCATGATGTTGCTGCGCGTGGAGATGGCAAACCACATGCTACTGGTGAGGTATGGTTCGTGCCAGGGCGTTTTACCTTCAGGGGCGTTCCCCGGACCTTCCTCAAGATGGGGAATGTCACTGGGATTTTCCAGGGCCTCGGGCTTTAATTTTTCAAGAAAATCATCTGCGGATTGGTATTTGTCAGCCATGAAGGTCCTTTCGGGTGCGCAAATTGGGGTTAAACACAGGAATTATAGCAGGTTGGAGGGGTCGATCATCACTTTCCAACCGCGGAGTGGCAGGCTGTTCAGCAGCGGCAGCGGGTCGCCTGAGCGCAAAATCATCTGGTAGCGGTACTCGCCGCCAAGGCGCGGGTAGTAGGCGGGGAGCGGCTCAGAGATCTCTGCGCCTTTAAGACTACGCGCAGTAATTTCATCGTGAATGATGTTGTAAAGCTCCTCAGCAGTGGACTGGCATTTTTCTTCCTTCAAATGCCGGTATTCCAGTTTGGTCAGGCGGCTGTAGGGCGGGTATGCAAGGGCTCTGCGATAATCCAGCTCTTTTTCATAGAAGCCCAGGTAATCATGTTTGGCAGCAAACTTGATGACATAATTATCCGGCTGGTAAGTCTGCATGATCACCTTGCCGCCCAGGCTGCTGCGCCCTGCCCGCCCGCTCACTTGCGTAAGCACCTGCAGGCTGCGCTCGGCTGCCCGGAAGTCCGGCAGGTTCAAGGCCACCTCGGCCAACAAGATGCCCACCAGGGTCACCAGCGGCAGGTCCAGCCCCTTGGCCAACATCTGGGTACCGATGAGGATGTCTGCCCTGTGCGCGCTGAAGTGAGAGAGGATCAGTTCGTGTGCTCCCTTGGCACTGGTGGTATCCCCGTCCCAGCGCAAAACCCGGGCAGATGGAAAGGCCTCCTGCACCAGGTCTTCAAGGCGTTCAGTGCCCAGGCCCAAGCTTTTAATGGCCTTGCTGCCACAGTTCGGGCATTTTTCTGGCATCTTACGGGTGTATCCGCAGACGTGGCAGAGCAAGCCTTTACGTTCGGCGTGGTAGACCAGCGGTTTGCCATCGCGCGGGCAGAGCAGGGGTTCGCCGCAATCGCGGCAGAACACGTAGGTGGCACTGCCTTTGCGGTTGAGGAAAAGGATGGCTTGTTGCTGGCGTGCCAGGGTTTCATCCAGTGCTTTTTTCAGGCTGGCTGAAAATACTGAGGTATTCCCTGCTTTGAGCTCCGCGCGCATATCCACAATTTCGACCAGGGGCAAATCCGCGGTCTGCGTGAGCGGCGCCTGGGTATGGATGCGGTGGGGCAGTTCCAGCAGGTTCCAATCCCCCCGGCGAGCCTTGTAGAATTGCGTCACCCGCGGCGTGGCCGAACCCAAAACCAGCTTAGCATCGGAAATACCAGCCAAGGCTTCGGCTGTTTCGACTGCGTGGTAGAAGGGCTCGCGCTCTTCTTCATCGTAAGTGTCGTTATCGCACTCATCAATCACAATCAGTCCCAGCTTGGGGTAGGGCACAAAGAGTGCGCTGCGCGGCCCAACAACGACCTTCAGGTCCCCCGAGCGAGCACGCCGCCAGGTATCGTAGTTTTCCCCATCAGAAAGCTTGGAATGGAAGAGTCCCACCTGGTTGGGGAAGCGCCCCATAAAGCGCCGCACGGTCTGTGGCGTCATCGAAATTTCCGGCACCAATACAAGGGCTTGCCGCCCAGCTTTGATGGCTTTTTCCACCGCCCGCAGGTAGATTTCTGTCTTGCCAGAGCCCGTCACCCCGAAAATCAGGCTGGGTTTATTGTCCGCAGACTCGAGCTGCGGTTCCAGGGCTTGCCAAAGGCTCTGTTGGTCCGGGGTCAGTCTGGGGGCGGGGTTAGGCCCCAGTTGAATCTTCTCAAGGGGGTCGCGCCAGAC
>DATIUL010000298.1:0-5304 GCA_035466865.1 Anaerolineaceae bacterium
TTCAACAGGGTAATCGCTGCGTGCCATGATCATATCGGGAAGGATTCCCATTGCGCGAAGCTCCCTCACCGAGTGTGGTGTGGGTTTTGTTTTAGTCTCCGCGGTTGCCTTAAGATATGGCAACCAGGTCAGGTGGACGAAGGCGGAATTGTTCTTACCGAGCTCATTGCGGAGCTGACGGATTGCCTCCAGAAAAGGCTGGCTTTCAATATCTCCCACCGTGCCACCAACTTCGATCAAGGCAATTTCGGCATCTGACGATTCTGCCACTTGGCGGATACGACGTTTGATTTCATCGGTGATGTGCGGAACAACCTGGATGGTACCCCCCAGGTAGTCGCCTCGCCTCTCCCGGTTGATAACTTCTTCATACACCTGACCGCTGGTAACGGTGCTGGTTTTGTTCAGGTGCAGGTCGCAAAAACGCTCGTAATGGCCAAGGTCCAGGTCAGTTTCAGAACCGTCATCCAGCACAAAAACTTCGCCATGCTGAAAAGGGCTAAGAGTGCCAGGGTCCACATTAAGATAGGGGTCCAGTTTTTGGATGGTAATTCGAAATCCGCGAGCCTTGAGCAAACGGCCAACTGATGCGGCTGTAACGCCTTTGCCTACTGAAGAAAGTACGCCCCCTGTAAAAAAGATGTACTTCGTCGCGGTTTCAACCATTTAAACCTCCAACTTGCCATTAATAGAAGCGGGGAGGGCTGGAATTTTCAGCTCTCCCCGGATTATCTCGGTCAATATACAGAATGCAGTTTTAGTCCCTGGTCTGTTTGGAACGCATTGTGCGTTCGAAGATATCTTCGGTCTCGCTGTCAGCAGAATATGTTTTCTTGAGTCGACCCTGAACCTGGGGTTTACGTTTTTCAGCACGGTCCATAGCCTGGCGAAGGGCAATTTCCATGAAGGTTGGATCGGGAATAATTTCTTCCTCAACCACTACTTCAACTTCCTTCTTGGCAGGTTTGCCACCCTTGCGGGCAGGTTTCTTTTCTTCTGCAGCTTGTTCAGGTTCTTCCTGCAGAGCTTTCATGCTGAGCTTAATTTGTTTCTTGCGTTTGTCCAGGTCGAGAACTTTAACCTCAACTTCATCGCCAACTTTCACGACTTCGGAGGGTAGTTTCACATAATTGTGTGAAAGCTCAGAAACGTGCACAAGGCCAGGACGTTCAGCACCTAGCTCGATGAATGCACCAAAGGTTTCCAAACGCGCAACTTTGCCTTTAAGTACCATGCCGGGAACAATCTCACGCCAATCAAGGGCCAGGGGTTCTTTCATGGTGAGCTCAATATGATCCTTGAGCACACGCTTAACCCAAACGGTAATGGAATCACCAACTTTGATGACCTCATCAATATTCTTGACGATCTCTTCTGGTTTTTCAGGATTTATAACCTGAGAAATATGAAGGAAAGCCGGTAAAGCATTGTTGATATCAATCAACGCTCCCTGCAATGAGGTTTTGAGCACTTTCCCTGCAAATTTTTGCTTTGGTTTCAGTGCGAGATCAGTTGATTGTTCGATTGGGCTATCCATGCTATTTCTCCAAGGTTGTATTAATCACGACTAATTAGTATAACGATATTTTCGAAGAGAGTCAATCTCTAAAATTCAATTTCGTGAGGGAAATCCTGCGGCAAATTATACTTTGGAAAGAGCATAATTGATGAGTTCGCGTCCCTAATTGCTGGAATGTAAAAGGTTTTTACTATTAAAACAATCAAGTTCAGAAGTAAAACCCCCCATTAGCGATGTAGAGCACTGAACTCGCAATTAAAAATTGTGAGATATGGTAAGAAGATATGAACCAAAACCTAAGGTTCTTCTGGGTATATCCAAACCTTTCGAAGGCTATCATCGTATCTGAAACGACAAAAAGAAGCGCGCCGATAAAGGCCATTGTCGCCGGGATCGGAGACCATCCTATCCTTGCGTAACTGGCCACTGCCATCGCCAGCATTGTCAGGATAAATACCGCGTAGAAGATCGCCACCTGAAAATATGTCTTCATGGCTGGGTTCTTATTGGCAGCTGGTCTGTAGAATAACGTACCAAAGAGGATTACCAGCGCGGGTACCAACAAGAAATTTCCAAATGAAATCAAGGTAGTCGGCCAGAGCGAATAACCGATCGCATAGGAAAGATGCGCCAACGCGAACAGAAACATGCCAGTGAAAAAGACCGTTCTGTTTGTAAAAACCATGGCGATATCCCCAAAAAAGGACAGGCTCAGGCCAATTAGGAATAACAGGTAAGGTGTATCGGTCCTTCCGCGGGTAATAAACCAGGCAATAAGTGGGAGAATAACGAAGGGTTTTACGGCATTGTAGAGTTTCTTCTGCCTGGCAGCCGCGGCGTACCAGGTGATTCCAGCCATAAAAACAAAAACAATAAAGAAAAGCAAAGACAGGGAGATTTGAACTGCTTCAGTTATGAAGATAGAGTATTGCGGACTCCCGGTCATGAATACAATTTTATCCTTTTATTTGGTGGCAGCCCAGTCATTCGCCAATAAAGTGATTTATAAACGAGCCTGTAGAGATTTCATTTCTGTTTTGCCAAACCCATCTCTTTAAGGAAGAAGGGGTTATTCTTCCAATCTTTTTGAACTTTGACGTCAAGTGAAAGAAATACCTTACGATCCGCCATTTTCTCGATGGCTTTTCGGGCGGAAACACCAATTTCTTTGATCATTTGTCCGCTCTTACCGATAAGAATGCCTTTTTGTGCTTCCCTTTCGACGAAAATGGCTGCCAAAATGTAGACGTCCCCATTGCTCCGCTCAGTAAATTCCAATACCTTGACAGCCAGGCTATAAGGCAATTCATCTTCAAGCTTCTCCATGGCACTCGCCCGGATCATCTCAGCGGCAATATCGCGTTCGAAATCCTCGGTTACTTGTTCTTCGGGGTAATATCTGGGTCCTTCTGGCAGCAGCTCTTCCAGGACAGCAATGAATTCATCCACACCCGTGCCCGTTTCCGCGGAAATTCGGAGTGTACGAACATCTGGAAGCAATTGTTGATAGGAATGTTCATTCGTCAAACGCGATTTCTCGTCAGCCAAATCCTGCTTGGTCATTACAAGAAGCACATGGTCCCTTGGTTTCTTCTGCAATAACTCGATCATTTTCCGATCCACACTGTCTGGCGCAGCCGTGCTATCGGCAAGGAAGGCGACAATATCTGCATCTGCAAGGGCATAGAACGCTTCTGCGTTAATAAACTCGCTCAGTTTGTCGATGGGGTCGTGAAATCCGGGTGTGTCCAAAAAGATAATTTGAGCCTTGTCCGTTGTCAGAATCCCAAGTTGGCGTCTACGGGTGGTCTGGGGTTTTGCTGAGACGCCAGCAATCGGCTGACCCAGCAACCGGTTCAACAAGGTGCTCTTGCCGGCATTGGGGCGGCCCACCAATGCGGCATAACCGCTATGGAAACCCCCATAGTCGGGTACTGCCTCGATGATCTCGTCTGGTGTAGCGTGAGCAAGCACCAATTTTCCATTTTCAATTGCGTGACCTTCGTGCCTCAGCAGCCATTCCTTGGTAGCCAGTCCGCCTTCGGCGCTAAAACCATGCATTTTTCCATCCGCCCCCAACACGCGATGGCAGGGAATAATAAACATCAAAGGGTTTCGAGCTACCGCGGCCCCGATGGCACGGGCGGCAAGCGGCTTTCCGACCGCGGATGCCAAATCGCCATAGCTGAGAGCCTGGCCCCAGGCAACTTTACGCAGTGCAGCATAAACAGTAAGTTGAAAAGGGGTCGCTCCGGAAATATCAATTTTCAGAGTGTCCAAAGCCCCTTTATCACCACTAAAGTAGCCTGCTATTGCGCCAGCAATCTCCCGGCCCTGGGCATCAAGAGAAGCAATATCATCAAGGGGCATTGGGTTGTCTTTTGAAAGCAAACCCAGCGAAGAGATGCCATCAGCACTGTACTTTGCTTCGAGTTTACCAAGTGGACTGGGGAGATAAATGGTCTTTGCCATGAGGTTCCTTTGTTTATTGTCGATGGTGCACAATTACGGCGCTGTATGTACTAAAAACAGATTCAAATCGTAGGGTAATCGTAGGTTAAGCGTCAAGCAGTTTAATCCTAAAGCATGTAAGATAAATTTGAAAGGGCGACTTCTCTTCTTCTCCTCCTTAATACTAGTGCCGGGGTCGGCGTCCTCGGCACTAGCTGATTCTAAACTGGAATTTCCCAAAGCAAAATGAGCAATTAAATACATAGAAAAGCTTTTCGGATTAAAATCGAAAAAGATTTTTGGAGGTAGCTATGAAAGAAAAACGTGAAGTCTATCCGATCGATATTGCTGGGGTCCATCGCGACCTACCGCTTTTTGAGGTTAAACCCGGTTTGCGCATTGCCATCCTTAATATCCTTGGGGATGTGGAACTGGTGGATGCCTGTGCCAAAGCCCTGGCAAAAAAACTGGCTGGAATTACCTTTGATGTAATTGTGACCGCAGAGTCAAAGTCCATTCCTATCGCTCACATGTTGGCCAGGGAAATCAGCAAACCGTATCTTGTTCTCCGCAAGGAAAGCAAACCCTACATGGGCAATTTCATCTGCGTAGAAACGCTCTCCATCACCACCGGCAAGCCGCAGATTCTAATAATCGACGAGAAAGACATCGACCAGATAAAGGGTAAAAAAGTGCTCTTGCTCGATGATGTCATCAGCACCGGTTCCACCTTGCAAGCCATGCGCCTCATTGCCGAAAAAGCTGGCGCTCAAGTGGCGGCAGAAGCTGCCATTCTGACTGAAGGTGACCGGGCAGAATGGATGCAGATCATCTCTTTGGGGCATTTACCGCTATTTTACGAACAAAAATGAACCCCCTGCACGTGCGCGTAGGGCTGGAGCGCAGCAGTGACAGCCGCAGCCTAGCCTGGGCTTTGGATTTTCCGGGGGCTTTTTCCTTTGGGAATAGCGACACGGAAGCACTTGAGAGGCTGCCAGAATCATTAATGATTTACGAGCATTGGGTAGGGCAGCATACTGACCTAAACTGGGTAAAGCTGGCAAAATTTGACCTGCAGGTTGAGGAAAAATTTGATACTCTGCTCACGGATGAATCCACGACGCTTACTGCCTTCTTCCAAGACGACCGCCGACCGCTGGATACGCTGGAAATTGAACAGGCTTTACTGATTCACGCCTGGCAAAGGCAGGATCTGCTGGAAACGGTGAAGAATTTGACCCCCGACCTCATGACCCGCATGCTGCCTGGGCAGCGCTGGAACATCAACGGCATACTAAACCACATCGGTCGGGCGGAAACACGCTGCTTGGCTT
>DATIUL010000299.1:0-4242 GCA_035466865.1 Anaerolineaceae bacterium
GGATTGGAAGAATGATCTCAACCACCAGCGGATTCTTAGGGTTTTCGTTCAGATGATAGATGAGAATGTCGGGTTGATGGAAAACCTGCGAGCCTCCTGTGTTCGGGTTCCGAACATCTCCCCAATGAGCCCTGGCAGGGAATGGATTTAAATTCTGGATGACAAACTCGGAAACGCGTTCAATTTGGGCTGTGCTGGCCCCTAAGGATTTTGCAATCTCCTGGTAATGGTGTTGGCTGAGTTTGTTCAGGTGATTCTCAATTACCTCTTTTGTGTAAGGAGGAATTTTGACAGTTTCTCTAAGCACTTCAATTTGAGTCAATAAGGCTTCTTTGGGATCCAGCGAACAGACCCCGACTGGGTCACAACGCTTGATGCGGTCGATCAAGTTTTGTACATCAGACGGGTGACGATGTTGATAGCGCGCGATTTCCTGAGCGGTCGTAGTGAGAAATCCGTCTTCATCCAGGTGATTGAGAATATAGGCAGCGATCATTCGATCGTCAACTGCCAGATCACCAGCAATTTGCCTTAGCACGAATGTTGGTAAATCAATTTCTTCTGAAGCATAAGGTTCTTCAGGGGATTCTCCCGCCTCCGAAGAACTATGGGTGTAGAAATCTTCTCTCGGTGAAATGAAAACAATTGGCTCTTGAGATCCATAATCCATAGGTTGGCTGCAAACGGGGCAGGGACCTGAGGCGGGCAACAAACGCTTACATTGTGGGCAGCGGCGCTCGTTAATTAATTCCAATGCAGGATTGGTTGACAGTTCGCTGTCAATCTTTTCAGCAAGCTCAGTTGCAGGCATACTGAGTAAGGTCATGGTCTGTGCAAGATGTGCACTGGTATTTGTTAAAGTCTGCTGGTAATGGCCTTGAAGCATAAATTCTCCTCTAAAAAGGGGGTCTGCCCTGTTGCAAGAAGTATACCTAAAGGATCTTAATGCTGTCAACCAAAATGCCCGAAAACAGTAAACAGGTAGTATCTAAAATCTAATGATGCAAAGATTTGGCAAGTACAATTAGGACTATGAAAGAATTACAGAACGAAGAGGTCAAGAAAGAAACAGCCATTATTGTTGGTCTGAAAACTGGTAGGAGCAATTCTTCAAGGCTACCTCTGGAAGAATCGATGCAAGAACTCGAGCTCCTGGCTGAAACGGATGACGTTGAGGTTGTTGGCAGTATGGAACAATCATTGCAGACTCCCAATTCCCGCACATTTATTGGCAGTGGGAAGGTTGAAGAACTCAAAATGATGGCGACCGAGTTAAACGCGGATATGGTGATCTTTGATGATGAACTATCACCCCGCCATCAGCGGGAGTTGGAAGAAGTTCTGGGTATGAACATCAAGGTCATCGACAGGACAGCGTTGATACTCGATATTTTTGGCCGACATGCCAAAACTAAAGAAGGCCAGCTGCAAGTGGAATTGGCACAGCTCCAGTATCGACTGCCCAGGCTGACCCATGCCTGGACGCATCTTGCAAGGCAGGCAGGTGGTGGCGGAGGCCGGACTGGCGCTGTTGGCGGTGTAGGACTACGCGGACCTGGTGAAACCCAGTTGGAAGTGGACCGCCGCGAAATTCGAAAACGATTGCAGAAACTGGAAGAAGCAATTGACAAGATTCGTGAGAACCGATCGCAGTACCGATATCAACGACAAAAGAGCAACATTCCGGTAATTGCTTTGGTAGGTTATACAAATGCAGGCAAATCAACCTTGTTGAACACCCTCGCGAAGTCTGATGTTTATACGGCCAACCAGCTTTTTGCTACTTTGGACCCGACCACCCGACAAGTGGAACTGAATGACGGGCAGTTGGTCCTGCTGACAGATACTGTGGGTTTTATTCAAAAATTACCCACCCAATTAATTGCTTCCTTTAGGGCTACGCTTGAAGAAATTGCTGAAGCAAATCTGCTTTTACATATCGTGGATGCTTCCAATCCGTCGTTTGAAATGCAACGGGTAACCGTGCTGGAAACCCTCAAGGAAATCGAAGCGGATGAATTACCTGTCATCACGGTTTACAACAAGATAGATTTGCTGCCTGCAGAAGAACTGGAAAGAATCAAGCGCCAGGCTGCCCCTGCTTCTGCTTTTATCAGCGCAAAAGCTGGAATGGGTATTGAAGACCTGATTAGTAAGGTGACCGAACAATTATTGCTTGAATTTGAAGTGGTAAACGTATTGGTGCCATATGGGATGGGCCAACTAGTTTCTATTTTTCATGAGAAGGGGAAAATTCTCACCATTGAGAATCTGGAGCAGGGTATCCGCATTCAGGGTTATTTGCCAAAACAGTTACTATCCTCATTTGAGCCGTATCTCCAAAAGAACGTTAAATAAAAAAAAGACCGAAAGGTCTTTTTTTTTGAAAAGTGATTGCTTACGCTTTGCTGATTTCAAGGACTTCGCGGCCTTGATAATGTCCACATTTAGGGCAAACACGATGCGGCAGAATTACTTCACCACAATTTGGGCAAGCAATGCTGTTTCTGGTTTTCAGGGCATCATGCGCACGACGGCGATCACGTCGACCTGAGGTGCTCTTATGTTTAGGTAATGGGGTCATATCGTGCTCCTTACTATTACTTTAGATTAACCGCTTTAGTATACATGCAAGCTAAGTTTGGGTCAAGGGTTTTACAAGAGGTTTATCAATATTGTAAAGATTTCCTTCCTTTTAGTGTGCACAGGTGAATATATCAGTTAATTTCGGGTATATTTACGCCAAGGTCGTACAACATGTTTCATGTAACAACACTTGTTAATGCTTTATCGCTTGCTAATGACCACTTTTCTGGCTTCATCGCTGAGAAAGAATTGGTTGGACTAAACAATGCTTTAGGAAAATACCTGAGCACTCCCGTCAGCTTTGATGAATTTGTGCCCGATTTTAATCGCTCAACCGTGGACGGCTATGCCATTCGGGCTGATGACGTGCGTGGCTGTTCGGAATCAAACCCAGGTTTACTGCGCTTAATTGGCAGTGTAGAAATGGGAAAACATGCGAACTTGCGCATAGATAGAATGTCTGCCATCACGGTCCCGACAGGCGCGGAAGTGCCAGATGGTGCAGATGCCGTAGTGATGATTGAATATGCCGAAAAGCTGAGTAAGGATGAAATCGCCATCCTGAAACCAGTAGCCCCAGGTGCCAACATGATCTTCCGTGGGGATGACGGCAAACCTGGTGAAGAATTACTACCGCAAGGCAAGCGGCTGAATGCGGCAGATATTGGTTCACTTGCGGCGATAGGTGTCACGGAGGTTGAAGTTTACAGACCTTTCAAATTGGGTATTCTTTCCACTGGTGACGAATTGATAAAGCCTGAAGAAAAACCTCGTTCGGGCCAAATCCGAGATGTAAATTCGCCACTTCTGGTAGCTTTTACCCGCCAATTGGGCTTTGAACCAATCGTTCATGAATTCATCAGAGATCAAGAAGCTTTGCTTGAGGCAGCTCTTGACGAGCTATTGGATGCCTCAGACTGCATTCTGGTTTCAGGTGGCACATCCGTTGGTGTACGGGATAATTTGGCTCGGGTTATAGAAAAAAGAGGCAAGATTCTGGTTCACGGTTTGGCTGTGAAACCGGGAAAGCCAACCATCATTGCTGATATTGGTGGTAAACCAGTGATTGGTTTGCCCGGGAACCCGGTGGCAGCTTACTTTATAACGCGTCTCTTGGTCAAGCCGCTTTTGCTGCAGTTATTGAATACTAATGCAGAAGAATCTTCTGTTCCCGCGGTTATGGCCAGTGCCTATTCCTCAAATCAAGGCAGAGAAGAATTTTTACTAGTTCGCTTGACCGATGGGATCTCTCATCCGATACCGAGCAAATCTGGATTAATTACCAATGTGTCAAGAGCTAATGGCTTCATCCGCATTCCAAGGGATTCTGAAGGTTTAGCAAAAAACGCTGAGGTACAGGTCACTTATTTGTGAGGACAAAATGGCATTTGAATACTTAACCAACTATACGATTGAAGAAGCCAGGCAAATTTACCTGGATGCGATTGCTAAATCAGAGTTAAATCTGGGCACCGAACGCTTGCCAACAGTGGAAGCTTTGGGACGGATCACCAGCCAGGCCGTATACGCAAAAATCAGCGCGCCGCACTATAACGCTTGTGCCATGGATGGCATATCAATGCAAGCTGAATTGAGCTATGGAGCCAGTGAATCGACCCCCCGAAGTAGTAATGCAAAAGATTTTCAATGGGTAAA
>DATIUL010000300.1:0-5309 GCA_035466865.1 Anaerolineaceae bacterium
GAAAAATGGGCAAAAAAGGTAAACATGGCCTGGATGTGGGCACGTTTGCATGCCCGCACCACCAAATTGGGCACCTTTAAGGGCGGCTTCCAGCGCTTTGCTGATAAGATCGCCGCCGAGTTGATTGCCCGGGGGGTCGATTTGCGCCTCAACAGCCCAATCGGCAGCATCCAAAAATTGCCCGATGGCCGTCTGGAGATCACTCTCAGGGATGGCAGCAAAGAGAACTTCGACCAGGTTCTGGTAACGCTTTCACCCGGCCTGATGGCCAAAATGACCCCTGACCTACCCGAAACCTACCTGCAAGGTCTGCTTAATCTGCACTCAATGGGCGCGGTGGTGATGACAGTATCTCTCAAACACCGCCTTTCACCGGAAGGCTACTATTGGTATTCCATTCCTAAGAAAGCAGGTTTTCCATTCCTGGCCCTGGTGGAACATACTAATTTTCTTAAGCCAGAATACTTTGGCGGGGACCACATTCTCTACATCGGCGACTACCTGGAAGTGGACCATCCCAACTTCAAGAAAAGTGACGAGGAATTGCAGGCGGAATTCTTACCTCATCTGAAAAAGATAAATCCTGAGTTTGACCTTTCCTGGGTTAATAAGGTTTGGGTCAGCAAAACACCTTATGCACAGCCCATCCCGCTGGTCAACCATTCCAAGAACATCCCTTCCATTGAAACGCCAATCGCCGGATTGTACTTTGCCAGCATGAGTCAGGTATATCCATGGGATCGTGGCACGAATTTTGCAGTGGAAATAGGTAGAAAAGCTGCGCGACTTATGCTGGGCAATTGAGCATACAAGTCGTGTAGTTTAACGTTTCAATTTGCTCTGATTCAGATATATGAATCACTATCCCTGTTCTCATTCAATTTCTATGCCGGCATTTACCATGAATTTGGACATGCCACCCATGGAACAAACTTGCTATTTCTTCATTTTACCCCTACATATGGGGGTATTGGCTATTGCTTTTTCCTTGCTCTTGGGTGGTCCATTTTTTCTTACAAATCTTGCGTAAATATTTACCGGATGGCTGTATTCTTTAACATTCGCCTATTCTTAAAGAATCCTTTTGTTTTAAACTTAAAACCAGTTTTTCCATTGAACGAGCTTACCCTCGATGTTAGAATACTGAACACACCGAAGCAAGTCCGCAAGAGAAGAGTTTTTATCTGCGGGGCGAGGGATTTATGCCCCATTATTAACTATTCCCTGCGATCATCACACCACCGAGGTCTAATCCATGAAGGCTCCACAAGCTTGGCAAGCAGTAAAAGCACAATTGAAAATGGATCTTTCCAAGGCCCAATATGAAACCTGGGTCAAGCAAGCTGAATTCCTTTCCTTTGATGAATCTACCGCTTTATTGACTATCGGTGCCCGAAGTGCCTTCACTTGCGACTGGTTAAATGACCGCCTCAAGAGTACTGTTGCCAGTAAACTAACCGGCCTGATGGCCAGCCCCATTGAGGTTTGCTTCAAGCTTGGCTCCCAAGAGCCCGCCGTTGTTGCTGAAACAACCGAAACAAGCACCGAGCCGCAATACACACCAGAACCAGAAGCCACCCCATCTGAAGCTCATCTCAACCCCCGCTACACTTTTGACAATTTCATCGTTGGATCCAGCAACCGCCTGGCCCAGGCTGCCAGCCTGGCTGTGGCCAACGCCCCCGCCCAAGCCTACAACCCCCTGCTGATCTACAGCGGTGTCGGTCTTGGCAAGACTCACCTTTTACACGCCATCGGCAATGAAATTGCCAAAACTGGCAAAAAAGTGCGCTATGTAACCGGCGAGGAATTCACCAATGACATCGTAGATGCCATCATGCGTAAAAATCAAAGCGCCTTCCGCGATGTCCGCGAGAAATACCGTGAAGTGGACGTGCTGCTCCTGGACGATGTGCAATTTTTAGCAGGCAAGGATCGCACCCAGGAAGAGTTCTTCCACACTTTTAATACACTGCACAACGAAGGCAAACAAATTGTACTGACCTCCGACCGCCCCCCGCGGGAAATGAGCACTTTGGAAGAACGCATGCGTTCCCGCTTTACCTGGGGCCTGGTAGTGGATATGCAAGCCCCCGATTATGAAACCCGTTATGCCATCCTGCTTTCCAAGGTGGAAGCAGAAAAACGCAAAGTTTCAGCCGATGTGCTGGCGCTGATTGCCAAACAAGCTAATGCCAATATTCGTGAGCTGGAAGGCGCCTGGAACCGGGTGATGGCCTATGCGGACCTTTCAGGCTGCCCGGTGACGATCGAGCTGGCTGAAAATGCCCTATCAGACTATCTGCCCGCCCGTGAAGAACGCACCTCTTCTGATGTTGTTAATGCTGTCTCGCACTTTTTTGGTCTCAACCGCGATGATCTTACCGGTAAAAGCCGCAGCCATGATGTTGTCTTGCCCCGCCAGGTGGCTATGTACCTGCTCCGCGAAGAAAGCGGCATCTCTCTGCCACGCATCGGCCAGGAATTAGGCGGCCGCGACCATACCACGGTGATGTATGCTTGTGATAAAATCGCCGATCTTATCCAGGAAGATGAAAAAGTTCGCCGCCAGGTCAGCCAACTACGCGAACAGCTCTATCGGGCAAAGTAAGTAATTTGTACATAAGCTAATACTAAGACACGCAATAATTGCGTGTCTTTTTTATTTGCTTCACACCTGCTTGGTTTAGCCTTCAAAAACTTCCATGTAAGAGTCGTCAACGGCTTCCAACTCGCCCCAATTGGTACCCACCTTGGCTTCCACCACCAGCGGAACCGCCAGCTGCATGGCGTTTTCCATGATGCCTTTAGCCAGATGGATCAGTTTATCCACTTCCGCTTCGGGGCTCTCAAAAATCAGCTCATCATGTACCTGCAAGATCAATCGGGACTTTAATCCGGCCTTTTGCATCGCTTCGGGTAGGGCAATCATGGCCAACTTGATGACATCAGCAGCCGTACCCTGAATGGGGGAGTTGATAGCCTCGCGCTCTTCCCGTTGGCGCAACACGAAATTAGTGCCCGCTTTCAGATTTGGGAAGTAACGCCTTCTGCCCAATTTCGTTTCCACAAACCCCACCTGGGTGGCTTCCATCTTGGTGTTTGTCAACCAGGTTTTTATTTTGGGGTAATGATCAAAGTAAGCCTTAACAAAGTTTTCGGCCTCGGCCAAAGTCAGATCCGTGGACCGGGTGAGCCCGTATGGGCTCATGCCATAGATTAAGCCAAAGTTGATGGCTTTGGCATGCCGGCGTTGGGCTCTGGTAACTTCATCCAGTTTGATGCCAAGGATAGCTGCCGCGGTGGCAGTATGAATATCTTCCCCGCGCTGGAAAGCACTGCGCATGGCCTCATCACCGGACATATCCGCCATGATGCGCAATTCCACCTGGGAGTAATCCAGCGCTACCAGTTTGAACCCAACTGGAGAAACAAAGCCTTGGCGCACACGCCGCCCCAGGTCTGTACGGGTGGGGATGTTTTGCAGGTTGGGGTTTTGGGAGGCAATCCGGCCAGTTACCGTTCCGCATTGATTGAATGAGGTATGCACTCTGCCAGTCTTGGGGTTTATTTGCAGGGGTAAAGTCTCGACGTAGGTGGACTGCAACTTGGTCAGCTCGCGCCATTCCAGCACGTGGTCCACCACTGGGTGCTTCCCACGCATATCTTCCAAAATGCCGGCTGCAGTGCTCAGCTTGCCGCTGGCTGTTTTCTTCGAACGGTCTGGCGGTTCCAGGTCGAGGTGTTTAAAGAGCACATCAGACAGTTGGGCGGTGGAACCAATGTTGAAACGCTGCCCGGCTTCCTGATAAATTTGCTCCTCAAGTGTGCCGATTTGCTCTTTGAGCTCGGCTCCAAATTTAGCAAATAGGGCTTCATCCAACAGGATGCCGTTTTCTTCCATGGTCGCCAACACTGGCACCAGTTTGAGCTCAATTTCATCATTCAGTTTTTGAGCATTGTGCTGGAGCAGCTCCGCCTTCAGCGGTTGCACGAGCCGCCAGGTCATGATGGCGTCAGCCGCAGCGTAGGGTGCTGCCTTTTCAATAGACACCTGGTCCATGCTAATTTGGGATTTTCCCTTGCCAATGAGATCTTCGATATGGGTCATTTCCACACCCAACCGCACCCAGGCCAGGGCTTTCAGACCAAGGTTCCGCGAATCCGGGTTAACAAGCCATTCCGCAATCATGCTGTCGAATCCCAGTGGGTTGAGCTTTATCCCGTGCTCCTCCAAGACTACTATGTCAAATTTGGCATTGTGCCCAACTTTAGGGATTTCCTTATTTTCAAGCAAGCCAGCCAAACTTTTCCGCACTTGGTCCAGGGTAAGTTGCTTTCCGCTTTGATGGCCAATTGGGATGTAATATCCTTTTTCGGCGGATCCCGCCAATGAAATCCCTACCAGTCCTGCCTGGGTAGGCAAGATTGAGGTTGTTTCTGTGTCAAAAGCGATTTGCCCTGCCTTCGAGAGGTCTTCAACGCACGCCTTAAGAGCTTCAGGTGTATCCACAATCACTGTTTCAAATGATTGCGGCAGGTTATTCGTTTCCACCTGTTCTGGAGCGCTGGTTTCTTCACCAAATAGTGAGCCTTGCGTGCTAAAGGCAGGTTGCCCAATGCCGGGGCTAAGTTTCTTAATTAAGACTTGCAGACGTTGGATGAGCGTGCGGAATTCAAGCTGGCGGAAGATTTCCTCAACCGCCCCAGGCTCAAAGCAGTGGACGTCCGCTTGCTCAAGGTCCAATTTCACATCCAGGTCGGTGCGGATAAGGGCCAAATCCTGGCTCATATAAGCTGAATCTTTGCCTTCGCGCAAAGCTGTTCCTGCCCGCCCGCTAATTTCATCCAGGTGCTCGTAAATTTGATCGAGCGATTCGTATTTAGCCAACAGGCTGGTGGCAGTTTTTTCGCCGATGCCATGCACGCCCGGGATATTATCGGAAGGATCTCCCACCAGGGCTTTGTAATCCACAATTTGGTCCGGTCGCACCCCCATGCGCTTGAACACATCCTCCGCAAAGTAGTCGTCGTTGACTCCGGGTTTGGTCCCGGGCAGTTGTACTACAACGCGATCGTTAACCAACTGAAAGAGATCCCGGTCTCCTGTGATAATTTTTACGCCCAAATCAGCTTGCCTTACCGCCCACTTGGACAAACTGCCAATTACGTCGTCAGCCTCGTAATTTTCAATCTCGATGCGGGGAATGTTAAAGCTATCCACCATCTCACGGATGCGATCGATTTGCGGACGCAGGTCTTCGGGCATTTTAGCCCGGGTGGCTTTGTATTCCTTGTACAGGTCGTGC